>JAIBAG010000009.1 GCA_019695305.1 bacterium | reverse complement strand
CCCCAAGGCTTGCGACTTCTGGTTTTACTTTATCTAAAAACAAGTCTGTGGATGAAGTTTTGCTGCCATGATGTGGTACTTTTAAATAATCCGCCTTAATATCATCATTAATCAGCGCATATTCCGCTGGCCATTCGATATCGCCGGTGAAGAGAGCTTTCTTACCATTCGCAGCTATTTTTAAGACGACCGACTCGTTGTTATCTTTTAAGTCCGATTTTTCAATAGGCGGCCATAGCACATCGATAACCCCATCGCCATAACTTGTATTTTGCCCGCGCCGTGTGATTTGAACGGGGATTTTTTTCCTCAAAATTGTTTCCTCTAACTTTTTAAATGGTTCCTGATCGGTTTCTATTCCGTTCCACCAGATTTCATCTACTGGATACTCATCTACCACACTGTTTAAGCCACCGTAATGATCCATATCGCTATGTGTTATAACCACCGTATCAAGCTTGGATATTCTTTTATAGAGCAGAAAAGGAATAATCACATTCTTGCCTAAATCAAAAAAAGGAGCCCCGCCACCATCGATCAGCATTTTTTTGTTAGGTGGTACTTCCACGAGTATTGAATCTCCCTGACCGACGTCTAGCTGTGTAATGACGAAAGAAGAATTGTGATGCATGCGGTATGTCCAAAAGAGAAGATCTGCGGCAAAAATTATGAGAATCAATGTTACAGCTATCTTCCTAAAGCGAACCTGGCGAAAGCGACTAAAGAGAATGAGCATTAAAACAAAATAGAGAATAAGTTCCCAGGTATAAGGTGGGTAAGCCAAATGCGCCGTAGTAAATGCATTTTGTGTGTTTTTAAGAAGGGCAATAAGGTTTTCTAACAGAAAGGCTGCTGCGTAGAAAAAATAGTACGCCACAGAACTGCTGATTGTAAAAATAAGAAATCCTAAAAGAGCTAAAGGAACAATCGCTAATTCCATAACCGGTACAACCCACAAATTAGTGATAAGGCTCCCCCAGGTAATTTGTTTAAAGTGATAAGCGGTAAAAGGCGTGAGAATAATAAAAATGGCTGTATTGAGAGCAATCAGTTTCAATAGGCTACTTTTAATTTTGGTTTTGGTGTCTTCTTCATCCAATTCAAAGCGACTTTTCAGAAATGATTCAAACACGGGATAAACCAGAATAATCGTCAATACGCATAAGAATGAAAGCTCGAACGAGAGATTAAAAAGAAGGAGAGGGTTAAAAGCGAGAATCAAAGATGCCGCCATGAACGTTAAATTAAGCCAGTCGTTTTTACGAGATAGAATTAAGCTAATAAGAACGGCAGACACACCAATATAAGCTCGCAAGAGGGATGGCGAGCTTTCACATAAAAAATAATAAGCGGTTGCGGCTACAAGCGTTACTAAGGCTGTTATTTTTTGTGAGGGAATAAATAGAAATAAGCGAGGATAAAAACCGAGCAAGAAACGAAAAATAAAAAAGAAAGCCGCTGTTAATAAAGCAAAGTGCGAGCCGGAAATAACCAAAATATGCGAAATACCAAAATTATTAAAAAGATCAAAGATTTGTGGTGATAGCAAATCGTCTTCTCCCCACATTAAGGCAACAAGTGTAGAGGCGGTAGCTGATGAAAAATTCTTTTTAAGAAAAGATTTTATATTTTCTTTATGATGACTCACCCGGGTTTTGGAGCGTTCTTGTTCTAGAGTGATTGCTTCTGCATTTTCTACAAAACCCGTCATCCCAATTTCTTGACGCTTTAGATACTTTACATAATCAAATCCACCGGGATTTTTATAATTGATGGGTTCTTTAAGTTTGGTTGTAAACTGGATTATATCGTTAGTGTTCACTGTTGAAATTCCAGTGCCAATGCTTAAAAGAATTTTAGATCCTTCGTTTAAACGGACAACAAGTTTTGATTTTTGATTACGTGTCTGGTTTTCTTCTACAATACCGGTAAAGTTTGTAGATTTACCCAAGAGAGTTGGGTTGGCAAAATTTTGTGGTTTGTTATCTTGATAAAAAGCTACTGCACACAAAATCAAAAATATATACAGGAAAGGACGTTTTAGATAGTTGGCAAAATACAACATACTACTTATGGCTGCTCTCAAGTAAGCGTTCGGTTTGTGTAATGCGAAAAAGTTCGCCGTCAATTTCGTTTATTAAACTTTCAATCACATCGCGAAATTTTTCGTAAGACGGACTACGTTGTTTGTTGCTTAAAATGAGGAGCAAACGGTTTTTCAGGCCTTTTAAAAATGTTTTTGCTTTTTTGGTAGGGTATTGGCGGGCCATCACTAAAAAGGCCGTTACGTTCATGCCATTGATAACAAGTTGACTATCTTCATCTAAATTTACCGCCATGCCGTCTGCCGTATTTTCGTAGCGCCGTTTTAAAAGCCGCATGATTTTGCCAATATAAGCTTCAACCAGAGCGCACACATGGTCAATTTGGCCTGTATCATCGTATTCTTCAATTACCTCGCGGCCATCAATTTTCTTTTTACGGCGTTTGGCATTTTGTTGAATAAAGTATTCGCGGTAAGCGGCTAAATCGGCCGCCAGTTTTGTAAAATAAGCTTGGGGTTTATTTTTACCGTCTTCAATAAGCGTGGCTACATGATAGCCATTTAAAATGATATCACCGTTTTCAAATGTCCATTTTCCCTCGGGTGGTTTAAAGCTTGAGGCAAGAGACCGCGGTTTTTTGGTATCAACCTGGGTTTGGGGAAAATCGGCGGGGTTAACCGGTACAATAACGCGAATGGGTTTTATTTCCACAGGGGAATAATAGTGTTTTTATTAGGAAGTGCTACTTTTTTATGTGGAATAATTAAGGAGTTACCGAAGAATTCTCATTTTTAATTTTGTTTAGCAGTTCGGTGATATCAATAATGAATTTTTTAGTTTCGTTACTGGAGGCAATAGCCGATTTAAATTTTTCCAGATGGTCCCATTGTTCGGCGTTAATGGGTGTATTGGCCACATTGTGGCCTTTATAAAAAATAGCATTGCGTGTTTTGTCGAAGTGAAGAGAAATAACTTCCTTGGCTTGGCTTATAAATGTATAAGTTACCTTATCCATGGAATGGAAGAGGCGGCCGTCGAAATGTCCGTTTTTCTTAAAATATTGCCCAACCGCCGGCTTTTCAACCGGGGTATGAAAAACGAATTCGCTCTCTGTTAAATTGTCGAGAGACTCTTTCATCCTTAACAACCAACCCCACGGATGACTAAAAATGCAGATTTTGTGCCATTTGGTGAAAATAAATAAGTATATGAAATTACTTATTTATTATTCATCCATACCCTTTGAAAGCTCCTCTAAAAGTGCTTTCAAATTGAGAAGGATATCGAAATGAAAGAAATACTTTATTATCAAATGAAGGATTTTAGTCTTAAAATAGAAGCAAACAATAAAGGTATTACAGGAGCTTGGTTTACAAAGCCGGTTTCTTCTCAAAAAAGTAGTCCTATTACCTTAAAACCTCTAAAAGAAGCCAAAAAATGGCTTGAATTGTACAAAAATGATCAAAAAGTGCCTAAATTTCCTCTAAAATACCTCGATATTTCGATTGGAACGCCCTTTCAGCAAAGAGTTTGGAAAGGTTTGCTTACAATTCCGCATGGAAAAGTGATTAGTTATGCTGATTTGGCTAAAATTATACGTCAACCTAAGGCTTTTAGAGCGGTTGGCAATGCAAATGGCAAGAACCCAATCCCTGTTTTTATACCGTGTCATCGAGTTATTGCCAGTAACGGTACCTTGGGTGGCTATTCCAGTGGTCTTCCTATTAAAAAGGCGCTTTTAAAAATTGAAAAGGTAGATGAACATCAATTTTAATCATTTTCAAACGAGTCTATTTCTTCTCTTATTAGGCGTAAATCATCTAAGGGTAAGATCACTTGATCATCACGGATAGTGGGTATTCTTGTTCCTACAACAGATAGATCGACATTTCTCAGTAATCCTTCAGGCATATTCCATTGTTGTTCGCGTGATAATGTAGAAATTGTCATGGTTACCGTTGCATTTACTCGGCCGAGTCCTTCTATACGGCTAAAATTAAAAATTAACCTTTTTTCACCTTTATTGGGCTCTGCCAAATCAAAGCCCACTAGTTCATATCCTGCAAAATCGAGGTAAACATTTGGTAATCCTTGGGTAGCAAGGCGATTGCATAAGGAAAAATAAAATTGGATTTTTTCTTTGGCTCCATCAACGGCAACAAGTGTAATATCTGGCCTGGGTTGAGGAGTATTTGTTGAAATGGTGGAGTTTGGTTTAATGTCGTTTGGGTTGTAATCGGGCTTTACCGAGCCATCTAAGCCCAAAGCAGGCATAGAATTTCCAAAACGTTCTTTAAAGAAACTGAGCAAGTCGATGGCTTGCTGATCGATACGATTAATTTCGGCACCATTGGTTTGAATAATTTTGGGAGTGCCAATACCTGGGTAGCAATCTGTAAGAAAAATATCGCCAGAAGAACCACAACTGCCTATTGCATCCGCTACATCCAAATACGAGATTACCGCATGCCCCAAAGCTTTCTCACCAAATCCTGTCCCATCCATCCATGTCCTCATTTCATCTGCTGTTAAATTATGATCTTGATTCCATCCTGTATAGGCACAAATACCACGAATAACCCGGGGTAAATCGGTAATGCTTTTGTATTTCTTAGGCACAGGGATGCCAGCCACAGTAGGTGTAATATCCTCATCGGTAGGAGGTGGATTACAGGCGGCAATGCCTTCAGGTGAATATCGTCTAAAAAGAGCCTCCCGCTGACGAAGACGTGCCTCAATATCATCAGGAGGAGCAATGGGCTCACCCGTATCCATTAAGGTTTGCGGACAAGATGTAATAACTGAATCGGGCATAGATAATGCCCCCTTTTGGGATAAGAATAACGGAAGAAATAAAGAAGTAAAGATAGTTTATAAAATATTAAAAAGATGCATGATGCCCCACAAAGAAGGGGCCGATAAAAGAGGAATAACAAGATTATCGTCGATTTTCTTAAAAGAACTTTCTGCTACAGCACCCACAATACCACCCATGGCCGAGAAGAGGAAAAGATCCAAACCGGAAAGTTTGGAGGCAAACAAGAATCCGGCACATACAAAAGAGGACAGTGCGCAGGCGGTAAAACAGCCTAAAAAGCCTTCCAGGCTGGTGCCATTGGGCAACTTGGTTTTACCCCAATACACACCTACAATACCAGCCGCGGTATCGCCAAAGGCTACAAACATCATGGTGAGCATGGTAACCGGTTGCGGAAAAATAAGATAAACTCCAAGCATGGCTACAATGTAAAAAATGGCCGAATTAATACGCGTTTTTTCGGCTTCACGCATGATGGGTTTAAAATGTTTGCATACCCAATCGTTAATTTTAGGGTTTAGGTGGCGCGAGGTTTCAAGCGTAAAGGCCCAAACTAAAAAGGCGCCGGTTAGTCCCCAAATTACATTTTGCGGCAGATGCGAATAGTAAAAAAGCGTGATAAAGAAAATACCAAAGGCCGCGTGCCCAAATTTACGTCCCCATTGGATAGTCTTTTTAGAGGCTAAAATAGGTTCGCCACGTAAAAATTTTTCAATAAGCGGGTGATCGGACAAGAGAGTTAGTTGTTCCTTTAAAGTTTCTGCATTTTTTTTAAGATTGTTAAAGGTAGCATCTAACTGGTGAGCTTCGTAAAAATGCTTAAGCGAGCCTTCAAATTTTTCGAGATCGGCTAATGCTTGCTTGATAAAGGGACGTTTTTTAAGCTCTACGGGCAAAGCCTGTAAGCTTTGGCGATAACTCTCAATGGTTTTATTCCACTGGGCTTTGGTTTCTTCGTATTTGTTAAGAATTTCCTGCTTTTTCTCGGGCGTAAGAAGACCCTTTTCTTCAAGAAGAAGGTATAAGTCATCCATCAGCGCGCCTAAATCGAGGGCGGCGGACGTATAAGCCAAGCTCAATGTTGCGGACATATTCTTGGTTTATCAAAGGGATAATAGAAAAGAAACAAAAAAATGCTGGCTTATTGGCCCTCATACAGGTAGGGAGAACCTCCTTTAAACGAAGAAAGACTATTGACCCTTCTGCGTCCTGATCTACTATCAGGTCTTCGATGGGCGAGTCTATCGCTAAACCCTTGCAATTATAATCAATTCTCTAGGTTTAACGATTAATCTGAAAAATATAACTTAACGTATGAAACAAGAAAATCCCAATATCCGTAATATCGCCATTATCGCTCACGTGGATCATGGCAAAACCACCCTGGTGGACCACCTTTTTCGCCAAAGCGGCATGTACCGTGATAACCAGGAAGTAGGCGATCGCGTGATGGATAGTATGGATTTGGAACGCGAACGCGGGATTACTATTGCGGCTAAAAACTGCTCGGTGGTGTATGGCGGTGTGAAGATCAATATTATTGATACCCCAGGCCACGCCGATTTTGGTGGTGAAGTAGAACGCGCCCTGCGCATGGCCGATGGCGCTATTCTTCTCGTTGATTCTGCCGAAGGCCCTTTGCCACAAACTCGTTTTGTGTTGCAGAAGGCCCTTAAAGATCATCTTAAAATTATTGTTGTTGTAAACAAGATCGACCGTAAAGACGCCCGCCCCCAGGAAGTATTAAATGAAATTTACTCTCTTTTTATCGATTTAGGTGCTGACGACAAACAGATTGATTTCCCCGTTCTCTTCGCCATTGGCCGCGATGGTATTGCTCAAAATTCGCTGGAAGAAAAAGGCACCAATTTAGTTCCCCTCTACGAAGCTATTGTGAAACACATTCCTCCTCCAACCCACGAAGTGGGCGACCCATTTCAGATGCTGGTGTGCAATATCGGTTACTCCGATTATTTGGGACGTTTAGCGATCGGTAAAGTTTTCCATGGCAGTGCTAAAAAGAATGAAGAATTAGCGCTTATCGACGAAAGTAATCAGGCCAAAAGTTTACGTGTCTCTAAATTACAAGTTTATGATGGAGTGCAGTTTAAAGAAGTGGATCAGGTGGATCCGGGTGATATTGTCATTGTATCGGGTATTGACGAAGTAAAAATTGGCGATACGATTACTCACAAAGAAAATCCCAAAGCTTTAAAACGTTTAATAGTCGATGAACCTACTGTGGCTATGCGTTTTATGCCCAACACTTCGCCTCTTGTTGGTAAAGAGGGCAAGCTCGTACAGGGCGCCCGCATTTTGGAACGTCTTAAAAAAGAAACCCTCTACAATGTGGCCATCCAGATTGAACAAGACCCTACCGGCGAAGCTTACATTGTAAAAGGGCGCGGCGAATTCCAGATGGCGGTGCTCATTGAAACCATGCGCCGTGAAGGCTTTGAACTATGCGTAGGCAAACCACAAATTTTGTTTAAAGAAGAAAAAGGGCAAAAATTAGAACCTATCGAACATCTTTTGGTGGAATGTAGCGACACCTTTATGGGTGTGATTACCGAAAAACTCTCCATGCGCAAAGGACGCATGGTGAACATGCATGCCTACGGCGATGGCCGTATCCGTTTGGAATTTTCTATTCCCTCCCGTGGTCTTATTGGTTACCGCAACGAATTTTTAACCGACACCAAGGGAACAGGCATTATGAATGCCTATCTTGAAGGATACGAACCTTACCGCGGTGAAATTACCTCGCGGCTTTCCGGCTCTCTTATTTCTGATCGTTTAGGCGAAGCCGTTGCTTACGGTATTTTCCATTTAGAAGACCGTGGCCGTATGTTTATTTTACCCGGCGATGCCGTATACGAAGGCATGATTGTGGGCGAACATAATCGTGACAACGATTTAGAAATTAACGTGACACGTACCAAAAAACTCACCAACATGCGTGCTTCGGGTAAGGATGAACACGTGGTACTCACACCTGTGGTACCCATGACCTTGGAACAAGCCATCGAATTTATTCGCGATGATGAATACGTAGAAGCCACACCTAAAAATGTGCGTTTAAGAAAAGCGATTTTAAATAGTACGCAGCGTAAGATTGAAGAGAAGAAGAATAGTTAATCCCATTCTATAATTTATCTGTTGTCTTCATGTAGGGGCAGGGCTTGCCCTGCCCTCATAGATGGGCTTAATTTACAAGGGCGCAAGCTTCACGAGCAGCACACCCACCATAAAAACAGTATTCATCTAAAAAATTCATCATAAACGAAACTTTCATATCCATCTTACCGATATCTGTTGCATGTCGGATCTTGAACACAATCGTAAAAATTTACGAATGAAAGGTTATGATTATGACCAATACGGGTATTACTTTGTAACAGTATGTGTCAAAAATAAAGAATGTTTGTTTGGAGAGCTCATCAATGAGCAGGTCATACCAAATGAATTGGGCAATATTATCATTAATACCTGGTTTCATTTAAAAAGTAGGTTTTTAGGAATCGAATTGGACGAATTTACTCTGATGCCAAATCACATCCATGGAATTATTATTCTTAATGAAATGGCAGCTCAAAACCTGCCATCTCAAGAGGGCGCAGCAAGCAGCGCCCCTACATTGGGAGATGTCATGTGCGCATTTAAATCCATATCGGCCATACAATGTAACAAACTACGCAATCAAACTGGACCACTCTGGCAACGCAACTATTACGAACACATTATCCGAAATGAAGATTCATTGTTGAAAATCAGAGAATATATACGAAACAACCCATTACAATGGGCATTAGATAAAAATAATCCGCAAAATATTAAGTTAGCCCTACCACCAGCACAAATTCCCTCTTAAAATCGGCTATTTTTTCTATGATTTGCTTTATCGTTCCGCGGTGCAGCTCTTCAGTTTTCTGATTTAAATCCAAAGCCACAAACAGCCTGCGGCTGGTTTTTAGTGTGGCGATATCTTCTAATAAACTTTTTAAACGATACGGTGTATCCATCACAATCGATACGCGCGGCAACGCAAGTATGCGCGTTAATTCTCTCTGCCGGGCGTCTGATTCACGAGGTAAAAAACCTTCAAATACAAATTGTGATGCATCAAAACCCGAAAGGGCCAAGGCCAGCATCATTGAATTGGGAAAAGGAGTGGATGTGACGCGGATTCCTGCGTTATGACAAGCATCAACTAATTGAGAACCGGGATCACACACACAGGGAAGCCCAGAATCGCTCATCAGATACACATGATGTCCTTGTTTTAGTTTTTCAATAATGTGGGGCGTTTCGGTTTTTTGTGTTTGCTCGTTAAATAAAACAAAAGAATCAATTGCTTCGCGCGGGAGTCCAAAATGAATCCAGCGGCGGCGTCCTTCTTTGGGCTCTTCAATTAAAAAGATATTTTTGTCAAGATTCTGTGAGGCATGGCGCAATAGTTCGAGTGCTACCGTCTCAAGTGGGCTATCATCATCTAATGGCGTAGGAACAAGCGTTAACATGCGATTTCTTGTATAACAGGTGAGCTAAAATAACCCAAATCCCTTTTTTTGTTGTGTCATTTTGAAGCATTTTTTGACAAAAACACTTGCCCAAATACAATAATTTTGATCTAAACGAAAAAAGTTTTTTGAAAAACGTGTTTAATTTCAAGTATTTTTGTTTTTAATAAAAAAAGTGTAGATCTTAGGTGCGCTTTTTGCGTTGAGACATACTTTCATGACAACGTTCCTTCAATACATACTGATTATCGGTTTAACCTTAATTGCTGCTGTTTCGCATGCTTCTGGCCGTTTACCGGCTAAAAAAGTGCGTATGGACCATGTGGAATTTCGCATTAGCGAATACTTAAACGAACATGGTGCTGATCCCGAAGATAAGAGTATTCAACCCATTAACACACCTGCTGAAGCCCAAAAAATGGCGCCTCAACGTACTGCCGTTGTAGCTCCTGTAAAGTCTAAAAAAGTAGCGCGTGTGGTAGTGGCTAAGCGCAATACCCTCAATTAAACCGGTTTTTCTCCATTATATTTTATCTTGTCTTCACGCGACCAGACGGGTATGACTTGCGTCTTTCACGGGATATAGCTCAGCCCGGCTAGAGCGTTCGGTTCGGGACCGAAAGGTCGCAGGTTCAAATCCTGTTATCCCGACAAATTAGAATACACACTATAGTGGACAAAACACGGCAGGTGGAAAGACCTTTCGGTCGCAGGTCCGTGTAGCGCAGCGGAACGGCCCCCGAAGCGAAGCGTAGCGGGGTCAAATCCTGTTATCCCGACAAATTAGAATACACACTATAGTGGACAAAACACGGCAGGTGGAAAGACCTTTCGGTCGCAGGTCCGTGTAGCGCAGCGGAACGGTCCCCGAAGCGAAGCGTAGCGGGGTCAAATCCTGTCCTCGCAAAAAGATAAAGCTTGCCAAAGGTTTCTTATGATCCCCTGTGTCCTCCCCGACGACAATCTCCTCCAAGGCCAAAAATCTCGCCCTATCATCGATTTTCACACACATTTTTATCCTGATCGTCTCATGGAAGCCTTTTGGAGTTGGTTTGATAAACACGCCTGGAATATTGTTTACAAAAAATACGCTCCCGAATTAGTAAAAATCCTCAACAATGAAGGTCTCTCCAAAGCCGTGGTTCTACATTACCCACACAAAATCAACATGGCGGAAGATTTAAATAAGTGGGTATTTGATTTTTGTAACCAACATCGCGATTTTTTACTCCCCTTTGGCAGTCTTCATCCGGATGACAGCCACAAAGAAAAAATATTAAAAACCTGTTTTGAAACTTACAAATTCCACGGGCTTAAATTTCATAGCCATGTGCAACACGTATCCCCAGATGATGCCCGCATGACAGAGGTTTACGAGGTAGCCAATCACTATAAAACAATTGTTCTCATTCATTGCGGCACGGGCCCTTGTTTTGAAGAAAGTAATGGTTATGGGTATGATGTAAAAACCGTGAGTGGGGTTAATCGTTTTGAGAAAATCGTGGGGAAATATAGAGATATTAAATTTGTAGTGCCTCACTTGGGCTTTGAAGAAATTGAGCCTTTTTTGGGATTAGTTAAAAACCATCCTAATCTTTATTTTGATACAGCCATGGCTATTGGTAAATATTTTCCCAATCGTGTGGATCCGCAGTGGATTGCTGATCATCACGATAGAATTTTATTTGGCACCGACTTTCCTATTATTCCCTACGCATGGCATCACGAACGAGACATGCTGGTTTCTTTTAAATTAGGAAAAGAAATTGAAGATGCCATTTTTTATAAAAATGCGCTAAAACTCCTTAATATCAGTTTATGATTTCACTTGAAGAACAAAAAGAGAAAATCACCAGGGGATGGCTTTTGCTCTTATTTCTTAATTTGCTTCTTTTTAATTCTCCGGCGGGCGATTGCGGAAATGATTTAGCGGTGGGTTTTCCCATGGTTGCCGGTTATAGGGTACATGAAACCGGAGAATTTACTTTATCTTCTTTTGCTTTGGCGATTGACCTTTTAACAGTAATTGCCATGTTACTTTTGTTTATGCGCTACATAGTGAGCTCTTTTCAGATTAATATTAAGGCATTAAAAACGACCCTTATTTATTTTTTTACAACCAATCTAATTTGTGTTGTTAATTATTATATTGATAAATTGTTGGGGAACTATCCCATAAAATCTCACGAGTTTGCCAAGGGTCTTTATCAAGCTTTTATTACGCCCTTTGTGTTTTTTTATATACCTGGTGGTTATGTTGGTGATTTTTTATACCGTCACAATGATGATCAGAAACATGTTGTAGATATTCTTAGCACAGGTACCCGAGTAGCTTTAATACCCACCCTTATTTTGTATTATTTTTTATTTTCCTTTTTAATCTGGTTATTTTCAAAATTCAGAAAAAGCCGAAATCTTCCGGATACGGGGCCGTCACTTTAATTTCTTTTTCACCGGGCATCATAATCGTTAATTTATAAAGATGGAGGAGGGGGCGTAATGCTTCGGGCGAATCCATTTTGCGTTTATCCATATTCTGATAAAGCTTATCGCCCGCTAACGGATGGCCAATGGATGCCATATGCACGCGGATTTGGTGGCGCACTCCTGTTAAAATATTGATTTTCACACGCGAGAATAACAAATCTTTTTTCTTAAAAACGGCCAGCCGTTCATAGTGTGTAAAGGCTTCTCTTGCTTTTTCTTTTATAGCCAAACTTTGGCTCTCACACACGCGCATCTTCTTTTTGTTGGTGGCATGATGAGCAATAGGTGTTGTGATGTCACCCGTGTTTTCCGGTTTGCCAATAACCATTGCGTGATATTCCTTTGTAATGGCCTCGGTGTTCCATATTTTGCGTAAGATTTCGTAAGCTTCTTGTGTCTTAGCCACGGCTAAGCACCCACTGGTATCATTATCCAGGCGATGAACAATACCGGCTTCGCCCGGTTCCCCCACATTTTTTAAAAAAGGAAATTGTTTTATGAGAAGTATTGAGACGGTTTCGCTATTTTTACCTGGTGCAGGCAGGCAAGGCAGGCCGGCAGGTTTGTTGACTACCATAACAAAAGAATTTTCAAACAAAACCTCGTGTTGTGTTCTCATCACAATAGATATAGAGGAAAGCGTGGATATAAAAAAGCCAAAACTTGTGATTTTAGGCTCGGGCTTTGCCGGGTTTAGTCTCTTAAAGGGGATTAACACTAAGGATTATGACGTGGTGATGGTGAGCCCACGCAATCATTTTCTTTTTACCCCTCTCTTGCCCAGTACCACCGTAGGAACAATCGAGTTTAGAAGTATTATTGAACCTATTCGTATTGCTAAAGAAAATATTACTTTTTATCAGGCCAGCGCCAACCGGCTGGACGAAGTGACGCGTACGCTTTATTGCCACAATGCTTTAGACGGCGAAGAGTTTAGCCTTAACTATGATTATTTGGTGATTACCGTGGGCGCGGCTGTAAATACGTTTGGCATTCCCGGGGTAGAAGAACATGCACTTTTTTTAAAAGAATTATGGGATGCCCGTAAAATTCGTCAGCGCATTATCGAATGCTTTGAGCGTGCAGCCACACCGGGGCTGGCCACACACGAAGTAGACCGTTTGCTTCATTTTGTAGTGGTAGGAGGCGGGCCTACGGGTATTGAATTTGCCGCCGAAATGCATGATTTTTTAGAAGAGGATTTAACCGAATGGTATCCGGCTCTCATTCCCTTTTTTAAAATTACGGTGGTGGAAGCGGCGGCCACTATTTTAGGATCGTTCGATAAAAGCTTATCGGATTACGCTACCAAAGCATTTAAGAGACAAAAAATTGATATTCTGACGCGTTCTCTTGTTAAGGAAATTAAAAATGATGGTGTGGTACTAGCCGATGGAACCGAAATTCCTGCGGGACTTACCGTGTGGACCGGCGGCAATGGGCCTCGTGATTTTGTAAAAAATCTTCCTTTTGATAAAGATAAAGCCGGCCGACTGATTACCGATAAAGATCTGCGTATTCCCAACACTTTAGGTATTTATGCCTTGGGTGATTGTGCCGTGATTGAAAATAAAAATTTTCCGGCTACAGCCCAAGTAGCGCAGCAGCAAGGGAAACATTTAAGCAAAATATTAACGCGTCTGGCCCGTGGAAAAGAGATTAAGCCTTTTCGTTATCGCCATTTGGGCATGCTGGCGTATGTTGGCAGTCATCAAGCTTTGGCTGATCTGCCAAATGTACAAGGACGTGGTTTTATTACTTGGGTTTTCTGGCGATCGGCTTATGTTACCAAGCTCGTGAGTTTTAAAAACAAGGTTCTTGTTTTATTTGATTGGTTTAAAAAATTGATTTTTGGGCGCGATATTAGTCGGTTTTAAATAAAAGCTCAGGCTATTCTCCACCCGATCCGCTGCGGCCCAAGGTGGGCATATCTTTAAAATTAAGTGTGTGAATAATCTCGCTGGCAATTTCCTCAATCGCTTTTCCTGTTACATCAATAATATTAATGCCGGGAATTTTGGCAAATAATGCGTTTGCGTGATCGAGTTCTTTTTGCACATGCTCCGGCTGGGCATAGGTTTCGGTATCGGGGCGGCCCAAAGTTTTAAGACGCATGGTGCGCAGCGAGGCTAAATGCTCGGGAGATAAAATTAAACCAAAAACTTTGTTGTTGGGGAGGCTTAAAACCTGTTGGGGCAAATCTTTTCCTGTAACAAGCGGGATATTGGCACAACGATAACCACGGTAAGCGAGATAAATCGAGAGCGGTGTTTTAGAGGTGCGCGAAATACCCATAAGTACGATGTCTGCTTCACTTAAGGTATCGAGTCCCTGGCCTTCGTCGTGCTTTACTGTAAATTCTACCGCTTCGGTTCTTTTATAATAATCGCGTGTAACTTTATATTGTAAGCCCGGTTCGGCGCTGGGAAGCGTATGAAAGTAGTTTGATAACATATCCAGACTTGGTCCCATAATATCGATAGCAACAATTTCTTGTGCTTTTGATTCAGTCAAAACTTTACGGCGTACTTCTTGCGATACCATGGTAAACATAATCACGCCGTGGCGGGTTTTAGCCTCAGAGACTACTTCTTTTATTTGTTCATCAGTACTTACAAACGATTTACGGATAATATCCACATCGACATTTTCAAACTGGCGGGCAGACGCAATAGCCATGCTATGGGCTAATTCGCCGGTGGCATCGGATAATACATAAATTGTAAATTTGGCCTGAGTCATCAGTTTTATGGGAGTAGCAGGATAAACACTTAAGAGCCAGAAATTAATTTAATGGGGGGTTCGCTCGCATGGCCATCTAAGGCATTAATTTTTTCAATTTTTTCCTGATAGCGATTAAGCCGTTTTTCGCTAGCTTCGTAACTGCTACGCAAATTGCCCAAATGATGGCCAATTTTATCGAAATCGTCCCTAAATTTACCCAATTCAATTACCATCTGGCGAATTTGAGTAATCACATCGTGGATATTTTCCTGCATTTTTTGCCCGCGTAAAGCCTGCATGATGGATCCTAAATAGGCATAAAAGCTATTGGGGCTAACCGGAATAACACGTTTGCGCAGGGCATATTGCTGCAGCGATTCGGCTTGTCCCAGATCGTCATCTTTAATGATAAGCTCATAAAAAACATTTTCGGCCATGATATAGAGAAAGGCAAAATCCATGGTGCCTTCTTCGGGCTGGATATATTTTTTAGCAATGGCATCCACATGTTTTTTAACATCCTGTACAAAGAGTTTTTTAGAGGCGATTTTTTCGGCATCGGTGGGTGCTAAAATAATTTTTTGAAAGTTATCCAAAGGAAATTTGGAATCGATCGATAAAATATAATCACCAACGTTGATAGCAGCATCCACAATTTCACCATTTTTAAAGCGGTGCTGTAGTTTAAAACTGTTTTGCGGCAGCATTTCACTTAAAAGATCGGCCAGAAAGAATTCGCCAAGGCTGCCACGGGCTTTTGGTTTTTTTAAAATTTCCTGAAGCGAGGCAATGTCTTTGCCTACATTAAAAATACGCTGGTTGGCTTCTTCCAGCATACCCAGTTTATTTTGCAAATCGCCAATAACTTTGGCCGCGTTATCCAGACGCGTGTTCACCTGCTGGGTGGAGGTTTGAGTTTGGTTGGTGGATTCGTTAAGACGGGTATTCAGCTGATTGGTCATTCCTGCCAGTTGCTCAATAAGAGATGAACGGGTTCCATCGAGCGAAGTGCCTAACTGGCCTGTTAAGTTATCGAGTCTGTTTTGAAGCGACAAAAAGAGGGCCTGAGTTTCACTGGCTTTGCTATCATCTTGTTTGTTACGGGTAATAAAGAAGAAAAGAGCGGCTACTAAAATAAGACTTAAAACAGAAAGGGTAATGACTAAGAGAAGCATGCAAAAAAGCTAGCACTGTATCAGTTTACTTTTCAAGGTTTTTGATAAAAAAGGTAGGGATTACGGGTATAGACCGTAAAATCCTCATAACGGAGAGTGGGTAGGGGACGCTGTTGACTAATTAGACAAACTTTCATCCGCCTTCACAAAAACAACCTAATAATCAACACAGAGTTCGAAAATGAGACTCTTGAGTCCGATTTTGAGACTCTGGTGAGACTTTCCTTTTTGTTAAGTTATTATTTTCCTCAATTAATTTAGCCTCTATAGTTGGCACTCTATTTGCTTAATGCTTGAGAGGACGCTGTTTGAGTAATTTAACTAACTATTTTTGAGGAGAATGTATGCCTAGGCAAGAAAGGCTTGATATGCCAGGAACCCTTCATCATGTGATGGTGAGAGGGATAGAAAAAAGAAATATTGTTAATGACGATACGGATCGTTTTGATTTTGTGAGAAGAATGAATGTAAATTCCATAAAAACAAAAACCATAATTTATGCTTGGGCTCTTATGAACAATCATGCCCATATTTTGTTACGAAGTGGCCCACAGGGACTTTCTCATTATATGCGGTGCCTTCTTACCGGTTATGCGGTTGTTTATAATTTACGGCATAAGAGGCATGGGCATTTGTTCCAAAATCGTTACAAATCTATTATTTGTGAGGAGGATTCTTATTTTAAAGAACTTGTGAGGTATATCCATTTAAATCCCTTACGGGCCGGGCTGGTTAAGAATATTGATGAGTTGGTCCGTTACAAGTGGAGTGGCCATGGTGTGATTATGGGATATATAAAAAACGAAGCGCAGGATTGTGAGGGAGTATTATCGTGGTTTGGAAAAAAGAAGGGGGCTGCAAGAAAAAATTATGATCAGTATGTGCAGGAAGGTATTCATCAAGGCCGTAGGCTAGATCTTGTGGGAGGAGGGCTTGTTCGTTCTCAGGGTGGGTGGTTTCAGGTTATTTCCATGAAGTGTCGCAAGCATCGTGAACTTGCGGATGACAGGATTTTGGGTGGAGGAACTTTTGTGGAAAATATTTTAAAGGAAGCGAATGAGCGGGTAAGATCTCAGTTTATACATAAACCGAACAAGCGTGATATGGCTGCTGTTATTAAGGAAGAGTGCCATAAACAGGATGTTTCTTTTGAAATGCTCAAAACAGGAAGCCGACAGGCCGATGTGGTTAAGTTACGGGTACAATTGGCTTTATACTTAACTCGTGAGTGGGGGATTTCTTTAGCCGAGGCCGCAAGGCAATTGGGTATTACAACAGCGGGGATTCATAAAATGTTAAGTAGAAAGTTGGGTAAAAGTTTGTCTAATTAGTCAACAGCGTCCCCTAAACTCCTGTCCACACCTGTGGACGGTTTTTTTTAAAACCACACAACTTGCATAACATTCAACCGATAACTTTTGTGGGTGAATAATGATGTTCACTGCCATTAAATTTGTAACAGGAGTTTTTTATGAAAATCATTTATGGTGATTCATTGGAGCAATTAACAGCCGATGCACTTCGAGTGTTTATGGAGGCCGATACATGCAGTTCCGGTGACCTTACTTATGCTATTGGTGATAAAGATGGTGTTTTGGATTCAGATTCCGGTGAATTGAAGGCTTATTTGGATATATTGGCAGGTGCGCGAGCCAGAGATGTAAGTACGGCAACAAAAACTTCCACAACTACTCCTGTAGTAACAGCGCAGCAGCAACCAACTCCCTCAAAGGCGGCTCCTACAAACTCCACCACAACACCCAACGGTAGAACGTACTCCGATGGAATCGTAACCATCCCCGGTGGCCAATTCAGTATGGGTTCAGTTTATGGTAGTTTTGATGAACGGAAGGATAGTTCTTTGTTATCAAATGGCACGTCGGTTACAGTGACGATGACGGGTTTTATGTTGGCAAAATCAGAAGTTACGGTTGGCCAATACAAAGCTTATCTGGCGGCAATCGGAGATACGCAATATTCAAGATTACCTAATTTGCCTGAAAATCAAAAAGGCGATAAATTCCCCGTTGTAGGTTTGACCTACAATGAAATGATGTTCTTCTGCCAATATTATGGGGGAAAACTGCCCACAGCGGCACAGATTGAATATGCATCTAAGGGACCAAACCATACAGATGTTTACGGCACGCCATTTAATAAAATGGTGTCTTACAACAATGGTTATCGAACAACGGCAGAAGTTTGCGGAACAAATGATGAGCGCGCCAATGGTTTTGGTGTGTGTGATTTAGCCGGAAATGTGTGGGAAACCACCCGCGATCAGTATGATGTAAATTTTTATGATTGGATGGCAAAAACCGATCCAAGTAATCCTATAACCGATATTAACAGTCAGTGGATAGAAATCCGCAGCGGTTCCTGGTTCAACGTCGACTGGTACAACCGTGCGGCCAATCGCTACTTCGACCGCAATCCCGACAACCGCAGCAACTATGTCGGCTTCCGCGTTGCGTGGCCGTTGCCCCAGGGCTCCAATAAGTAACCCTTTATCCTTTTACCCTCTGTAATCCGTCCGCCGCAGGCGGACGGGGATTTGTATGGTTTTCCTAAGGAACTTTGTAAAAGATCTCAGGATTTTTGGTTTTTAACAGAAAATCATCATAGCGGGGCATACTCGGGATATCAAACGTCAGCGAATTTTGTACATGATTACCCTCCGGGTGCCACCAGTTTAAGGGGCGGCTCACCCAATCGGTTCTTAGCGGGTAGGACAAATGCGTGTAAAAGTGCAGGAGTTTGACCGCAAATTTACCTCTTTTATAATAATCAAAATTTTCTTTTTTTACTTTTTTGTACCAGTCTTTTATTTTGTTTTCGTCATACAGCTTGCGTAAAAGGGTGGGGTCGAGTTTTTCATCCTCTTTTCTATAAATATTATGGGGGGACTCGCGAAAGACCACTTCAATCTTGTCTATTTCATTTTTTACCCAGGCCTCATGCAGCTCCAGTGCATGCTGGGGAATATTATCTCTCATATAATAGATATCGTAATCGGGGTCGAGAACCACCCATTTGTTGTAAAAAGCACTCCAGGCCTCCACCACGGCATGCTGATTCTCCGGCGTAAAGCGCAGTTCCACGCGCCGGGCCTGCCCGCCGGTTGCGATGATGGCCTGTATTAACAGCTGGGAGGCTGTGCCGCACAAATAGCCATTATCTGTTTTACTTTGAAGAAGTGAGTACCCATCAAAGCTTTGGGGATTGGGCTCGCTTGCGGGAGTGCCGTGAGGGAACTGATCGCGCACCCAATGCATCAATAGAACATCACGTTCAAAGTCGTTGTGGGCATTTTTTGTCAATGTATCTAACTTGTAAGCATTTTTTAGTGTTTGCAGCGCTTGTGGGTTTTCAAATTTAAATCCAAAAAAAGGAGGCTCCTTATAAGGTGTATTGAGGCTGCTTAATTTTTGGAAAGGGGGTAAAATATATTTAAAAAGTATATTTTGAGCATAGAGAGAGGGGTATGGACTGAGTGCCATACGTGTGAGCAGTACAATAACACCCAATAAGAGGGCTAAAACAATATACTTTCTTTTCATAAAAACTCTGATAAAACAGCTGGTTCATGAATGAAGCCACTTGCCAGCACTGTCACTTACCCCATCAAGGTCAAAATGGGTATTATTTTTGTACTTATGGTTGTTCTTTGGCGCATCGTTTTGCCCGTTTTAACAAAACCAAGCAGATTTTCTTTTTGGTTTTAGCTTTTGTGCTTTCTATCACCCAGTTTTTATTACCTCGTTTATTTGGTTATTTGGGGGGCTTTTCTCATACCTCCATTTTATACACTAATTTTGCGTTAGCAGCTCTTCTCTTTTTTATTTTGGGTTTTCCCTATATCCGTTTTGTGATGTCGTCCATTATTCAACGTCGCCAGTACACGCCCGATACGCTTATCATGCTAGCTGTCATTATCGATTTTGTTTATTCAACATATATCACCTTTTTAGCTCCTTCGTTTGTTTTAGAAAATCATTATTCTCCTTTCTATTTTGCCGATTTGGCGCTTGTATCGGCCGTTATCATTTCCACCTGGGAAGGTAGGCTTCGAGAAAAAGCTTATGATGATATTAATATCTTTAAAAAAATAATGTACACGGGTGAGGTTATAAAGGTTTTAAAAAATCAGGAAAATACGGTTGGTATCGCTGATGTTGTTGTTGGTGACGTGATACGCGTTAACCCGGGTCAGGTGATTCCGCTCGATGGTATTATTGAATCGGGCGCTACCAGTGTGGATGAATCACCCATTACTTCGGAGCCTACCATTCGTTTTAAGCAAAAAGGAGATATGGTAACCGGATCTTCTATTAACCGCGATTCTACCATTTTTATTCGCGTTGAAACGGAAGCATTGCAGCATAAATTTCCATCGATTATTCGGCTTATTCATGACGCAATTTTAAGTCATTCCCGTTTTCAGGCCCGCCTTGAAAAAGTTTTACCCTGGGTTATTGCTCTTGTTATTCTTGTTGCGCTTGGAACTTGTTTAATGATTGGTAAAACTAATCCCGTGCACGCGGTGCAAAGTTTGTTATCTGTTATTGTGGTTACTACTTTTTCTTCCTTTGTTTATATGATTCCGCTGGTGGTGGTGCTGGCCATTGGTAAATTGGCTTTAAGTGGTATTTTATTGGGATCCTCTCGCTTTTTTTCTAGCTTGTCGCGGCTTTCATCGTTGTTTTTTGACAAAACGGGCACCTTAACTCGCGGTGAATTTGTTTATTCTAAATATTATCAAGAAGTGGGAGTAAACCAGGGTACGTTATTATCCACTATTTTTTCACTTGAACGTCAATCGGATCATCCATTAGCGCGCAGTATGCCTACACACCCGTGGTATAACGAAATGCACAAACACGATGTAAAAAATTTTGAAACGCATCCGGGTTTGGGTATTTGCGGTAAAGTGTGTGAGCCAGGCAAACCCGAGCGATTTGCTGTGGTGGGCAATTTACGTTTTTTAAAACGTCATCAAATGCAGGTATCGCGTGAGATGAAAACTAAACTGGACGAACTGGAATCGATGGGTGAAACGGTTATTTTATGTGGCTGGGATAGGCAGGTGCGGGGGCTTATGAGCTTTGCCGACACTTTGTCGACCGATGTAAAACCGTTGATGGAAGCGTTGGAAAAATTAAAAGTGGAGCCAATAATGATTACGGGCGATCACGAAGAAATGATTTCCAATTTAACCTATGCCCATGGTTTAAAGCAGGTGTACACACGTTGTTTACCCGATGAAAAAGTGAATAAAATTAAAGCTAAAAAAGAAGGTGGCAAACTAGTGGGTATGGTGGGCAATGTACGGGATGATTCGCATGTTTATCAGGCTTCCGATGTGAGTTTGGTTTTGGGTGCTTCCACCGATTTTACTCCGCAAGGCGCGCAAGTAGTGCTTTATGGGAAAAATCTTCTTAAGATTACTAATTTAATTCGTTATGCGCGTGTGGTGGATGGAACGTTGCGTGTGGGTTATACCTTGGGCATTACGGCCAGTGTATTAGGCTTGGGGCTTGCGGCATTGGGTTTATTGCCTCCCATGGTGGCGCTTTTTTCAATGATTTTAACCCGCTTTATTTTTGCCACTCTCCCGCTGCGTTTAAAAGAAACCAAGTTTTCGTAAAGTGCGCCTTTAATCCCAAACTTTTAAATTTTTTTAAATAAGTTAAAGGCCGTCTATTAAAGATAACTGCCTCACAAGTTCTGTGAAGAAAGGCCTTGGGGTTGTAGGGTGAGGCCTTAAAGGCAGGCCCCAAACTTATTTGAAAAAATTTAAAAGTTTGGGATTAAAGGCGATTTATTGATATTTGTTTTTATTATTTTATGGCCTACAAATTATTAATTTTTGATTTAGATGGAACTTTGCTTGATTCCAAAATGGATATCGCTAATTCCACTAATTATGTACGCAATCAATTGGGCAAAGAATCACTCTCGCCTGATTTAATTCAGCAATATGTGGGTGCTGGTGTAAATGAATTGCTGGAGCAGGCTTTTTCTACTCAAGATCCAGAAATTATTTCTAAAGCGGCCAAAATGTTCCGTACTCATTATTTGGAGCATTGTATGGATGAATCTATGTGGTATCCGGGTGTAGTGGAGGCTTTGGAAAAATTAAAAACAACGCATATTTTAACAGTGTGCACCAATAAACCTAAACCCTATGCCGATAAAGTTTTAAAGGTGTTAAACGGGGGTAATTATTTTAAGGCCGTGGTAGCGGGTCGCGATGGATTTGAAAACAAACCCGATCCGGCAGGAACTTTGTCTCTTTTAAAAAGGTTTAATGTAAAGCCTCAAGATACTCTTTTTGTTGGTGATAGCATGGTAGATTTAGAAACGGCACAAAAAGCAGGAATTGATATGGCGTTTTTATCGTGGGGTTTTGGACACGATAGCAACAAGCAGGCCCGATATGCACTCAATGATTTTGCAGGTCTTTTAAAAATTTGCTTATAAGTCGGCCATCGGCTCGGGATTTAACACGTCCTCATAACCTTCGTTAAGAGATGCGGCCAAGATATCGTCTAAGCTTTGTACTACATCACCCAAGCTAAAATTGGGATTCATCACGCAGTCTTTCTGTGTGGTGTCGCTAAAGCCTAGGCCATGGCCTAATTCGTGGGCGAGTGTGGTTACTAAATCGTATTTGCCTGTAGCAACACTACATACAGAACCATCGGCGCATTTTAAAATGCTGTATTCTTTGGGACTGCCAAAAATAATAGTGTCAAATTCTATAATGGGTCCGTTGGGGAATTGGGTGCTTGTCATTCCTAAATATCCATCGGCATTGGGGTTAAGGTCCCAACAAATGACATTGCGGCTGTCTTTGTTGCAAGTACCGGTAGCGGTTATACCTCTAAATTCAAAATAGTTGGAACCGTCGGCTTCCCAGATACCAATGGCTTGATTGATGGCATCATAAAATTCGGTAGGGAAACTGTTATCAACATAAATGGGAATGGGAAGTTTTTCCCAGCTTTCAAACATTTTAGGGGTTGGGGGAAAATCACCTGCCGATTTAGAAGTGCTGTGAAAGGATGAGCTCTCTGCCCCACAGGCGCTTAAAAAAACCATTAAAATAAAAGTAAGTAAATATCGCATGCTGCCTCCCGTTTTGTAAGTATATTATCGGCAAACAGAGGGTGTAAAGTTGTGTTTTTAATGTATTTTATTTAAGAATTTGAAGAAATTGTTTTAAGCCTATGAATTAATTCAATATTTTCTTCTTTATTATCTAGGTTTTTAATTACCCTATTTAAACTTTTTAACAGCTCTTTTTGGCTTTGTTGGAGGCGGTATAGAGATTCGGAAGCATCTACCAAGCGTAAAGTGGGTTGTAAGGGTGCATTATTAAGATTACGTGTTGATTTAGGGTTCATAACAATCCAAACCTTTCATTTTAATTATCGGTTTTGTTTAAAAAAGGTTGCTAGTTTTTTGAAGTTTATATAAAGGGGCGTGAGGTAAGGGTTTTTTATGACTTATCCACAGGGCATAGCAATTACAAATAGCGATCTCAGCACTTCGTATAATGTTGATTCAATATGTTTGGATGATATTGCCAATATTCCGGATGGCTTGGATGCTAATGGCGATAGTGCTGTTTCGGTTGCAGAAGCTTTAGTTTTTGCGGCAGATGAAGATGCGTATACGGCTTTAGCTTCTATTCTTGATCAAAAATCTCAAATTTCAAACGCTCAAACTCTGCCTTTTATGTATGCTTTTTTTGAAGCAGCTCCCGAAGCAGCTTTAGAAGTGCTAAAACGTTTAACCCATAACCCATTTTTTTTAACGAGTTCTTCAAGTCCATTGCTGGTGGATAGGTATAATTATCGCTTTTATTCATCAACATCCAACGCTGAGCCACAGACCTTAACTCCAGATGAAACTTTAACTTTGGGATGGGCGCTATGTGCTTTTTATCCCATGTTAGATTATTTTGCTCATGGTATGCCTATGAGCGACGATAATGATGAGACTTTTGAAATGCCTCTTATCCGACTTGAGTTTGCCGAAGGAGAGCCTGCCTATGATGCTCGTACCAACACATTAAGTGTTCCGCATCATTTTAGGCTTAAAACAATTTTCGATTTATTGTTAAAGGCAGCAGATGATTTTAGATATTCCGAAAGTGTTGATGATGAAAAATTATATTCGGCTAACAAAAAAGATAAAAAAGAAAGAAAAGATTTTTTTGGAACTGCCGATTATTACAAAGCAGCGCGCCAAATTTTTGCTTTTGCCGGTGATAAGGTTGCTGATAGTGATTCATTAAGCCCTCACCAGTTGCTTCAGGCATCAGTTGCGGCCGAGTTAATGGCCGATAGTTCTGAAGAGTCCCAGGCTATTTTACGAAATGATTTTTTACAAAACCCGGTTATTGATTTAAAAGTAAAAAGACAATTTTTAACTCATATTTCATCATCTATTCAAATTTGTATTAATCCAAGTACTGCGCAAGTTCCATGCTTACGTGACAGGGCCGAAAAAGAATATTCTATCATTCAAAGCCTGATAGATATTCTTACGGGAATTTTAGATAAAATTGAGGATGATTCTGTAAAATTTGATCTTCAAACGCTTTTAGCAAATACCCAAACTCTGGTTGATCAATATGCTGCCCAAAAGCTCTAACTCTTTCTTTTATAGGCCTAATAATTTTTAGCAACTTTGTTTGAAACCCGCCGATAATTAAGGTGTATGGCTAATCCTCACCACAAAAGTGGTAATAGCTGTATAATTACAAGAAGTTACAAATTGAAGGATCGGACATAGGAAAAAGTACTAATTTTGTAATTAGACATTTTTCCAATGATTATCTAGGGTTGTGACACGTGGCGTTACATCGCGTTGACGCATGGTGAAAACTGTGCTAAACCACCCCAACTTAATCGTTAATCCGAATCCAAAAATTTTAACACGACGCAGGTGATTTTTGGCTAAATGCTTAAAATCACTATATTTAGTACGGAGGGTACATTGATGATGCGCAATTTTCAAGAAAACGCAGGAAAAAAGAAATCTCGTTTACAGGATTTGCCTTTTAAAGTGGGTGATATGGCCGTTTACCCGGCTCATGGGGTTGGCGAAGTAAAAAGTATCGAATCACGCGAAATTTCGGGCTCTAAGCAAACCTTTTATGTGCTTCAAATACTCGACAATGGCATGAAAATCATGGTGCCCACCGGTAACGTGAATGCAGTAGGCTTACGTGAAATTATTTCTAATAACGAAGTAAAAGCCGTTTACTCCATCTTAAAAGAACGCGATGTGGTTTTAGATAACCAAACCTGGAATCGTCGCTATCGCGAATATATGGATAAGATTAAAACCGGCTCGGTTTATGAAATTGCCGAAGTATTTCGTGATTTGTCGCTTTTAAAGTCTGATAAAGAACTTTCCTTTGGTGAACGCAAAATGTTGGATACTGCCAGAAGCTTGTTGGTAAAAGAGCTGGCATTTGCCGAAGACCGTGACGAAGACGAGGTTGAGGAAGATTTAGACGAAATTTTCCAAGATTAATCGGAATTTAAGCTTTAAAAACCCCCGGTACTCCCGGGGGTTTTTTTTGAGCGCAGGTGTCAAAATTTTGATGACATCCTGGAGAAACGCAGGTAAAATTATACCCGTCTCATTTTCAGGGGAGGAAAAGTGACTCAGGGCTCTATAGATAAAAATCTTTTACAAGAAGCGTCTCTTAAAACGCTCACTGCCGATAAACTCCCTGAACTTATTGCCCTTCAAAATAAAAAAATAGAAGAATTAGAAGAATTGGTTCAAACCATCTCGCGTGGCAAATACATGTGGGAGTCTACCTTTGATGCTATTACGTCTCCCGTAATTATTGTTTCTGATGACTATGTGATTCGTCGTGCTAACCGTGCGGCTGCTTTGAGTGCGCATGTTGATGTGCGACAGATGGTGGGCACGAAGTGTTATGAAACCTTGGCTGGAGCTACCAAGCCTTGTGGACATTGTCCTTTGCGAGAAACGCTTCAAACCACGCGTCCTGCTTTGGCATCACTCGATCCGTTTCCTGTGGGTCGTCAATATGATGTACATGCTTATCCTTTAGAAACCGATGTAGGACAAACCCAGGTGGTGATGCATTATCGCGATGTAACCGAAGAACGCGAATTACAACGTCAACTCTTGCAAAGCGAAAAACTGGCGGCCATTGGAACTTTGGCTGGAGGTATTGCTCACGAAATTAATAATCCTTTGGGTGGAATTTTAGCTTTTGCTCAACTGGTGATGCGTGATTTAGGAACCGAACATGGTTGTTTTAATGATTTGAAGGAAATTGAAGAAGCAGCATTGCGTTGTAAAAAAATTGTTCAGGATTTGCTCGATTTTTCACGCCAAAACCGCGACGAGGTGATGACGGGCGTAAATTTAAACGACGTGGTCAATCGTATTATGCCACTTATTCGCGTGCAGGCCAAAAGCACGCGCATGGATATGGAATTTGATTTGGCAGAAAGTTTGCCACTGATCCGCGGTCATTTTAGCAAATTACAACAAGTATATCTTAATTTGGTTACCAATGCTTTTCAGGCCATGAAAAATTCCGGTAAAGTTATTGTTCGCACTTATCCCAGCGAAGACGGCCAGCATGTGATATCGGAAGTAAGCGATAATGGCCCCGGTGTAGCCAAACAATATGTGAGTAAAATTTTTGATCCTTATTTCACCACAAAAAAACAGGGTGAAGGAACAGGGCTTGGGTTGTCGATTACTTATGGTATTGTGCAGGAACACGAAGGCACTATTTCGGTTGTGAGCGAAGAAGGGCATGGCGCCACTTTCATCATCACGTACCCGGTTTATAAACAGAAAACAAAGGAGAAGTTATGAAAGGTAGAATATTAGTAGTTGATGATGAAGAGGTAATTGTAAAAGCACTCTCCAAGTTTTTAACCCAGGAAGGTTATTTGGTAGAAACATCTGGCGACGGCGCACAGGCCATCGAAAAATTAAAAGATTCATCTTTTGATCTTATGCTGTCCGACCTCAATATGCCTAATATGCATGGCATCGATTTAGTGCGAGAAGCCAAAAGTTTACATCCCAATATGGTTTCTATCATTATGACAGGTTATGCCTCCATCCAAACCGCAGTGGATGCGATGAAGGCAGGGGCTTTTCACTATATTACCAAACCCTTTGAACTTGATGATGTAAAACTAATTGTAGCAAAAGCATTGGAACATACCCAGTTGGTTGAGCAAAACCGTATTTTACGCTCTCAGGTAAAGAGTCGTTATGGTTTTGATAATATTGTGGGTGCCAGTGAAGAACTGGAAGAAGTGCTTCAAACAGTACATAAAGTAGCCGATACCGATTCTACCGTACTTATTTTGGGTGAATCTGGTACCGGTAAGGAACTCATTGCGCGCGCTATTCACTACAACAGTGCCCGTTCCGACAAGCCTCTTATTCCTGTAAATTGTGGTGCCATTCCCGAAAATTTGCTCGAATCGGAATTATTGGGACATGTTAAAGGAGCTTTTACAGGTGCTACCCATAACAAGATGGGACGTTTTGAAATGGCCAACGAGGGGACGATTTTTTTAGATGAAATTGGTGACATGAGTTTGAGATTACAGGTGAAAATTTTACGTGTGTTGCAGGAGAAAAAATTTGAACCAGTGGGCTCTACTAAAACGGTAGAAGTAGATGTGCGTGTTATTGCTGCCACCAATCGTAATTTGGAAGAAATGGTAGCTAAAGGAGAGTTTAGAGAAGATTTATTTTATCGCCTTAATGTTATTCCACTTACCGTGCCGGCTTTGCGTCAGCGCGTTTGTGATATTCCTATTTTGGTAGATCATTTTATGCATGCCTATGCTCAAGCGTCGCAATCCCCTGCGCCGGTTATTAATCAGGAAGTGATGAGTTTGTTTATGAACTACAAGTGGCCGGGTAATATTAGAGAGCTTGAAAATACAGTAGAACGTTTATGTGTTTTAAAACCAGGGCAGGAAATTGTTATCAACGATTTGCCCGAAAAATTTCAGCAAGTGAGCGACACTATTTTTAAAAATTCGGGGCTTCATATACCCGATGCCGGTATTTCACTTAAAAATGCCGTAAATGATTTTGAGAATACACTCATTTTAAAAGCGCTTGAAAAAACAGGTTGGAACAAAAACAAGGCGGCACATTTATTAAAACTCAATCGCACCACTTTGGTTGAAAAAATTAAAAAGAAACGTCTTGAAAAATATATCAATTAATCGGGCCTGCAAATATGCAAATTTATGATATCTTGATTGTGGATAACGATCCTCAATTGCGGGCTGCTATAGAAAACGTGGCCCGATCCAGCAACTTTAGTTTTCATTCTACCGAAACGGGTCATGAAGCCTTGGGGTTTCTTGAAAAAAACCGCTATCGTGTATTGGTGTCCGAAATTTCATTGCCGCGTTTTTCTGGTTTACAGCTTTTGGAATGGACACGTAATTTGCCAGTTCCTCCCGAGTTTGTTGCTATTTCTTCTATGTCGTCGGTAGAGTTGGCTGTTACCTCTCTTAAGATGGGAGCCTTCGATTATTTAACCAAACCTTTTGATAATAACGAAAAAGTGGCGGCATGTTTGCGCCATGCTCTTGAAAAATTTAAACTGGTTAAAGAAGCGCAGGCCAAAGCGTTACGTGGAGAGCCACCTCATTTTGAAGGTATTATTGGGCAGTCGCCCAAAATGAAATTATTGTTTGAAATGCTCACCCAAGTGGCTTCAAGCGAAAGTTCTGTATTGATTTTGGGTGAGTCGGGCACTGGTAAAGAATTGGTGGCTAAAGCGTTGCATAAGCATGGTAGCCGAAAAGATAAACCCTTTGTGGTGATTAATTGTGCCGCCATGCCCGAATCTCTTTTGGAGTCGGAATTATTTGGTTATATGAGAGGTTCATTTACGGGCGCTGCCAATGACAAACAGGGTTTATTTGAGGCCGCAAATGGTGGTACAGTTTTTTTAGATGAAATTGGTGAACTTACTCTCTCTACCCAGGTAAAATTGTTGCGTGTATTGCAGGAAGGCGAAATTAGGCGTGTTGGTGATAATGAATCTCGTTTTGTTGATGTGCGTATTATGGCGGCTACTAATCGCGATTTAACGGCCCTAATTAGCCAAGGACTTTTTAGAGAAGATTTATTCTATCGTTTAAACGTTATCAATATCACGCTTCCTCCCTTGCGTGAGCGTACTGAAGATATTATTCCACTGAGCTATCATTTTTTACGCAGTTACGGGTCTCGTACGCCCAATAAAGTGGAATCATTTTCGGTGGATGCTTTGCAGGCCCTACAAAACTATGCATGGCCTGGCAATGTGCGTGAGCTTGAAAACGTGATTGAGCGTACAATTGTGTTATCGCACACGTCAATTATTACAGCTAAAAATTTGCCAGCAAAAATTTTGTCGTCGTCTTTTTACAAGGCTCCTTCTTCCGATGAGGATTTATCCGATTTTGACTATAAAGAAGCCAAGAAAAGGGCGTTGAACATTTTTAATCGTTCTTATATCATCAGTCTCTTGCAAAAAACGGGCGGTAATATTACGGCAGCGGCCGATAAAGCAGGGATGGATCGTAGTAATTTTAGAAAAATACTACGAAAATACCGTATTGAGGCCAAGTTGGATTAGGTTTTGAGCTAATTTATGAATAAAGAAACTATTGCCATATCAGGAAATTATAAACAGGGTGTTGATTTTTTAAATACTCTTTTTAAAAAAGAGAATTACAAGCTCGAAATTTTAAAAGCTGAAGAATTGTTGCGCGAAGTTAAAAAGAAGGATTTTGACCTTATTCTTTTTTGTGTGGGTAAAGATGATCAGGAGTCGGCTGTTAATTTTGTTTTAGACATTAAAAATATTAACGATCTTATCCCTATTGTAGTTTTTTCCGACTCTGGTTCTTGGGAAGATGCTGTGCTTTTTATGAAAACGGGTATTAGTGAATTTGTTCATAAAGAAGCTTCTAAAGATAAAATTAAAAAAGTGGTAGCGCATGCAGTAAAAATGTACCACATGACACGCCGGGTTTATTTACTGCATTCCGACGATGGTAAAAGTGCACGTTTTGAAGGCATGGTGGGCCAAAGCGAGGCCATGCAGGAAAATTTTAAGATGATTACGGCAGTTGCTAAATCAAATGCTACGGTTCTTATTACAGGTGAATCGGGTACAGGTAAGGAACTAGTCGCAAAAGCTATTCATAAGCGCTCCGAGCGTGCTGGTAATCGTTTTGTAGATCTTAATTGTGGTGCTATACCGCGTGATTTGTTGGAAAACGAATTATTTGGACATGAAAAAGGTGCATTTACCGGAGCGCATAAGCGCTATAATGGCAGTTTTGAAGCTGCCCATAAGGGAACTCTCTTTATGGACGAAATTAGCGAAATGGATCCATTGCTTCAGGTAAAATTACTGCGTGTGTTACAGGAAAGAAGTTTTATGCGCATTGGTGGCACACAAAAAATTGATGTGGATGTCCGTATTATTGCCGCTACCAACCGCAATTTGCAGCAGCATATTCAAAGTGGGCAATTCCGAGAAGATTTATTTTATCGCTTAAATGTTGTGAATATCAATATTCCTTCGCTTAAAGAACGTCGTGACGATATTCCCTTATTAGCTCAACACTTTTTAGAATATTATTCGGCTAAAAACGACAAAATCTTTTTAGATTTTGCCAGTGATGCTTTGGAAGCGCTGATCAATTACGATTGGCCCGGCAATGTGCGCGAATTAGAAAATACCATTGAACGTGTTGTGGTGCTTAATAACGATTCGCAGGTTAAGCTTAAGTTTTTACCTAAAAACATTCAAAAAGTACGCTGTTCTATTAGCTTCAACGATTTATCGCGCCCTGGTTTAATTGAAGAACAGTCGGTAATTCCGCTAGATGATTTAGAACGTCAGGCTATTGAAGTGGCCATGATGAAATTTCAGGGCAATGTGGCCATTGTGGCAAAAAAACTAAATATTGGTCAGGCCACTCTTTATCGTAAAATTAAACAGTACGGTCTGGCTCATTAACATCAATTATGATTACTTCTCATATTCGTAAAAACGATGTTGTTATTATTTCTCTTTCCGGTTCACTTGAAATTGGTAAACAGGCAAAGCTGAAGGAGGAAATAAATAAACTCATTCCTACCGATACCAAGCAATTGGTACTCGATTTAAATGCAGTAGATTTTATCGACAGTACTTGTTTGGGTGCTTTTGTTGGGCTGTCGCGCACGTTAAGACAAAAAAACGGGGATCTTAAAATTGCTTCTCCCTGCGAGGAAGTGAAATCCATTTTGCAAATTACACGTCTTGATAAGGTATTTCAGATATACCCCAGTGTGGATGAAGCTGTAAGTTCCTATCCTTCATGAAAAATAGTACCATTCAGGTTAGTTTTTCTGTTCGCCGCGAAGGGGACATGTTGCCTAGTTTTGATCGCGCTTTTTCAAGTTTGCGTAAAAAAGGCGCTAGCTCACATCTTTCCAACCAATTTGTATCCGATCTTAAACTGGCCTATGCCGAAGGAGTGGGCAATGCCATTCGTCATGCCAGAGAACTGGAAAAGAATAAAAAAGTAGATGTGAAAATTGAGCTGACTGCTAAAGGGATTACTCTTTTTATTACCGATCACGGGCCTGGCTTTAATGTAACAAAAGTTAAAGCCCCCGATTTTAAAAACATGCTTGAATCGGGGAGAGGTGTTTTTTTGATGCGTCAACTGGTGGATACGGTTCACTATAAAAAGAGTAAAAAAGGAAATGTGTTAACATTAAGCCGTGCTTTTATTGGGCTTGATCCTAAACTACGTGATTTAAATTTTATTTTAGAAATGAGCAGCCGCCTTTTATCTACAGAAGACCCCTCCATGATATATCAGCTTATTTTAGAAAGAGCGGCCGACGTTTTTGGTGCTCTTAAGGCATCTATTCTTTTATACGATGCTAGTGCTCGTAAGCTAAAACTGGCAGCAAGTCGTGGACTTTCCAAGGTTGGATCGGTGGAAGTTCGCCCTGGTGAAGGGATTGCCGGTTATGTGTTTAAACACCAAAAGCCATGCCTTATTGCGGATATCAAAAAAAATCAGTCGGGTTGGGAAAAAAAGAAAAAATACAAAACCCATTCGTTTATTTCGGCACCTCTTTTTTATCATGCCCCCGAAACCAAACAGCTTGAATCGGTGGGTGTTATTAATATGACCGACAGGCGTGACGGAAAGGCTTTTACAAAAAAGGATCTTTTGCTTTTAACAGCTATTGCTAATCAGGCAGCAGCTTGTTTGTATTTAAAAAATTTGTTGGTGCGAGCCACCGAAGCCGAAAGTTTAAAACACGAATTTGAAATTGCCGGTAAAATTCATGAACATTATTTGCCACGCGCGTTTCCTCCATTTCCCGATTTAGAAGTGCATGGCCAGTGTGATACAGCACTTGAGATAGGTGGCGATTATTATGATGTGATTCGTTTAAACGACGAAGAAACAGTGCTGGTGATGGCCGATGTGTCGGGGCATAACTTGGCCGCATCTCTTACCATGGCCAATTTTAGAAGTCAGATGAAGGCCATTTTGTTACAGGAGAAAAAGCCGGAAAAAATTCTCTCGCTGCTTAATACCTCGCTCTACAACGATTTATATAAGTCCGATCAATTTATTACTATGGTGTTAGCAGTTTATCATCATTCGTATGCTACCTTGTCGGTGGCTTCGGCTGGTCACTTTTTCCCGCTTATTAAACGTGATGGCAAGGTGTGGCCAATAGCCGGTTATGAGGAAGCTGGCGTTGCTTTAGGTATTGTGCCTTCCGAAGAATATAAGGCCATAGAAATTGTTCTTCGTAAGCAGGATTCAGTTTTATTTTATACCGATGGTATTATTGAGTGTGCTAACGGGCACAACGAACGTTATGGGCTTAATCGTTTGGCCTCCTCATTTCAATTGTCTTCTTTTGATCATGCCTCGCACAATGTGGAATATTTGATGGAAAGCTCCAAACAGTTTTCTTTAGGTCAAAAACGCGCCGATGATGCATCGGCACTTATTATGACTCTTAAGTAAGATGGATTCTTTTATTATCTACGATTTAGAATTATTACAAAAAAACGGCATACATCCGGGCCTTGATACTATACTCAATACACTTCATCTATTTGGAAATCCTCAGCGTTCGTTTCAATCGGTGCATATAGCAGGTACTAACGGTAAAGGATCTACCTGTACCTTTGTGGCCCAAATGCTGATTGAAGCAGGATACAAAACGGGACTGACACTTTCGCCCCACATTCAATCGGTACGTGAGCGCATTCAAATAAACGGAACTTGGATTTCGGAGGAAGATTTTGCGCGCTTACATCAATTGTTAAAACAAAAAGTAGGGCTAAAAAAACACACTTATTTTGAATGGATTATTCTCATCATGTTTTTGTATTTTGCCGAACGTCAGGTGGATATTGCTATTTTAGAAACGGGGCTTGGTGGACGTTGGGATGCCACTAATGTGGTTACTCCCTTAGTAAGTGCCATTACTACGGTGGCCATGGACCATGAACACTATTTGGGAAACACTTTAGAAAAAATTCTGATAGAAAAAATGCAAATCATTAAGGGGGGAGAGGTTTGGACTGGTATTGATAACATGCATCTTCTTCCAGTTCTTAAGAAGCATTGCCAGTCTTGCAGAGCTATTTTTCATCAAATAGATAAAAATATACTTCATTTTGTAGAGGAGCTTCCCTTGGGGCTTGAGGGTGAGCATCAAAAGCGTAATGCGGCTCTGGCAGTGGGTATTATTCATTCCCTCAATTCTTTAGGTTTTGCCATATCGTCACAAGCCATAGCCGCTGGACTTCAAAACGCCCATATTGAAGGTCGTTTGGAGACGGTTTATAATAAACCCCAAATTGTGGTGGATGGAGCGCATAATGAAGAGGGTATTTTAAGTTTAGTCACATTTTTGAAAACTAACCCCTACAAGTTTCATGCCTTTTTTGGTTGTCTATCCGACAGGCCTCTTTCACACTTGGCGGGTTTATTATTACCCCATGTTTTGTCCTTAACATTGGTTTATTTTGAAACCAATCGTATGTACCCTCTTGAAACGTTACAGAAAGAAGCCAAGCGCCTGTCTCAAGAGCTTGGAGCAGATATAAAAGTACTTAATCTTCAAGAGATTTATTTAAAAAAATGGCTTGAGTCTTATTCTCAATCCGATCACATTATCATTACAGGGTCGCTGTATCTGGTAGCCCAGTTTAAACAAGCCTTAAAAACTATTAATGTTTAAAGTTAATGGTTGTTGATACCCTACTTAAAGGAAGCGAGGTCTTTATGAAAAAAGTTTGGTTGGTAGTATCATTTATTTTTATATCGTCAGCCGTTCAGGCCGGTGTGGATCCTACCTTACAGAGAGCCATCGATGCGGCTTATAATGCACAAACGTCTGAGGCTAAAGCCGCTATTAACCAATATATAGGGGCTCATCCCGATGATCCTGTGGGTTATATTGTCAAAGGAACCATTGGTGATTGGGAAGACCAAGTCAATAACTTAAGAGGAGCAAACGATACTCAAATTTTAGCTGATTATAAAAGGGCCAATGATTTGGCTTTTCATCAATGGGATAAAGACCAGAACAATATTGATAAAATGATCAACTTGGGAAATTCCTATTTGTATTTGGCGCGTAAATGGATTGATTTAGATAAAAAATCGCGCGCAGGGCTTATTCTTAAAAAATGTAAAAAGCATATGGAAGAAGCCATAGAAAAGGATCCTAGCCGTTACGATGCCTATTTGGCCATTGGCTCATTTAATTATTTTGCTGCCAATATTCCTCCTGGGCTTAAGTTTTTAACGGGTATTATGGGAATTTCGGGTAATGAGCAAAAGGGCATATCGCAACTAAACCAAACCGCTAATAATTCTAATATTTATCAGGCCGATGCCCAATTTTTGCTTACTTATATTTTTGGCGAATCTAAAAAAGATTACACACAAACTAAAAAATATTTAGAACCTCTTATTGCCAAATATCCCAATAATCCGCAGTTTCGGTTTTCAAAAATTAAATATGCATATCGTGGTAAGGCATATGCGGAATCGGAGGCTGCCTATCAGGATTTTATGAGTTTTTGTGACAGTCACAAATGCAATTCTTATTACCAGTTTCAGTCAAATTATTATTTACTGGCTGGACTTATTAAACAGCAAAAATATGTTGAAGCCCGTAAGTATTTAGAAACCACACAAAAAATGGATCCACATCACGATAAAAAAGTAACGGCAAATTTATCGCTTTACAATGGCATTGTGCTTAAGAGCGAAGGTAAAAAAGAAGAAGCCCGTGCGGCTTTAGAAGCAGCCAAAAATTTGGTGGGTGATAAAGAATCGTCTATCTATCAAACAGCCGATAAGGAACTTGCAAACTTATAATGACAGAACGGTAATGGAGCTCATTCATAATTTACTTCGCTGTTATTACAAATTGGTTTTGCTCTATGGCACCCTGTGTGCCAAGAGCTTGTGATAACATCTTAGCGCGATCAAGGGCTGTTTTAAGATTGTTCTCTTCAGCTAAACGCGTTTTTGTGTTGATAATATTAACTGGATAAAGAGACGCTTTTTTAAATGTCATATTTTCGTTTAATCTTACCTCGGCAATAAGTCCCAAATCGTTTCGCATGTCTGGTTTTACCTCGTAATCATCAATTAAATCGCCCAAACTATAAAAAATGGGTTTGCCCTTATAAAGTTCCATTCCTTGAAAAACATGCGGGCTATGCCCGTGAATAAGATCAGCGCCGGCATCCACAAGACCGTGGGCAAAATGTTGAAATTCGGCTGAGGGTGCTTTTACCCAATTGCCGCCCCAGTGAAGAGATATAATAATATAATCAGCGCCGCTCGCTTTGGCTTTTTTGATTCGTTCAATGGTTTGTGCTAAACCGCTACTATTAATAGGAGCGTAGGCAATACCTGGCTTATTATCTTGGGCTTGCCAGGAAACTACATTATCGGTTAGCGAAATAAGAGCGATAGTATGGTTTTGAACTTTAATCAGAGGAACAGTGTAGGCTTCATTGTGCTTGAGTCCGGCGCCCGCTATTGTGATACCAGCTTTTTTATAGGTTTGAAGTGTGTCTTTTAAGCCCGCAAGCCCGTAATCAAGAACATGATTATTGGCCAAATTGACGGCATCTATACCTAATGCTTTTAAAAAACGAACATGAGACGGCGGTGCTTTAAAGTAAAATGCCTTTTTTTCGTAAGTTTTGGTGTGATTTGTAAAAGCGAGTTCGGCATTTACCAATGCAAAGTTGGCTTTTAGAAATAGTTCCTGGCTGTTACCCCACACTTCGCTAACCGAAGCATCACGATTAGCCAATGCGACATTACGTCCCAACATAGTATCTCCACCCAGAGCAATGGTAAATGCAAATGCAGGGTAAGGGAGAATAAGAAGAAAGAGTAAAATTTTTGTTTTCATAAGAAAAATGTCCAGTATAGTGCTTCTATGTTACTTAAAATATACGTCTATAAAAACTGTAGCACCTGTCAAAAAGCACTTAAATTTTTAAACGCGCACAATATTAAGCATCAAGTGTTTCCTATTCGAGAAACACCTCCATCTCAAGGCGAAATAAAAAGTATGCTGGTCCATTTAAAAGGAGAAGTCAAAAAGCTTTTTAATACCTCTGGCCAGGATTACCGAACCTTGAAAATTGCCAATCAATTACCGTCACTCTCACAAGCGGATATCCTAAAATTGCTAGCAGGTAATGGTAATTTAATTAAAAGACCTTTTGTTTTATCGCCAAAAATAGGTTTGGTTGGATTTAAGGAGGATGAGTGGAAAAAAGAATTACTCTAATTCTTTTTTTATTTTTTTTAAGTGCTTGCTCCTCACAAACATCGGGCTGGATGATCTATTATGGTAAAAATTTAAACGCTTCGTCTTTATCTAAGCTCAATTTTATTATTACCGACCCCGACAATATTACGCCTGCATCCTATCCCAAGACTACTAAATTTATTGCCTATTTAAGTGTGGGTGAAATCCATGACACACGGCCGTATTTTGTGCTTTTTAACAATTCTAAAACCATTCTTGAAAAGAATCCCGATTGGGACGGCGCTTATAGGGTAGATATTAGAAATGCCAAATGGCAGACCTATTTGATTAACACACTTATTCCTCGTTTTATGGCTGATGGTTATAGTGGACTTTTTTTAGATACGCTCGATACGGCGCTTTATGCCGAAAACGTACTCAATCAGCAAGGATCACAGGAAGCGTTGTTAGGTTTTATAGCCAAACTTCACAATCAATACCCCGATTTAGAGATTTATACCAATAACGCTCTCGCTCTTTTAGACAAAATGGGAAATATCATTACTGGTGCGGTGGCCGAAGATGTGATGACGGGATATGATTTTAAAAACAAGACTTATACCGATGTGGCCCGGGATGAAAGAGAAGTAAAAATACGGTACTTGCAAAGCTTTAAAGAACGTTTCAATAAACCGGTTTATGTGGTACTGTACGGCACCAATATACATTCCTATCGCATCCAAAATGGCATTCGTGATTTAAAAAAAATGGGGTTCCATTATTTGGTAAGCGACATTCTTTTTGAAAAAAATGTTTTGATTGAAGATGAATGAAAAATTTATTTGCTAAAGCGCTGTTTTTTTTATGGGCATTTTCTTCTATCTTGCCTTTTTCTTTTGCTGGTGAAACTCCGGTAAAGCGAACCATTCTCGTTTTTTATGACGACAAAATTTATCCCGCACCATTTTACACCGATATTCATCAGTATGTAGAGTCCTCTCTTAACCATCTGGGGCTTAAACTCATGTATTGGGGTGTAAATAAACCTTTACCAAATTGGGATACATTAAGCGATGTGAGAGGGATATTGAGTTGGTTTAAAACACCCAATGTTGTTCCTAACACACAAGATTATTGCAACTTTTTAAACCAGGCCTTCGACCGCGGGGTAAAGATGGTGGTTTTATCGGAATTAGGATTTTTAGAAGAAAAAGCTTCGGGGCTTTCTCCTGTGTGTAGTGAAGCTTTTAAAAGATTGGGCGGTATATATACATCGGAGTATTCGGATAACCCTTATTTTTTTGAATTAGTTTACTCTAATCCCAAAATGATGAGCTATGAAAGAAAACTTCTTTTTTCAGAGCCTATAGTTTATCGTCTTATTAAACCCGCACGTTCAACAGTTACTTCCCATTTAACGATACGCCGTACCGATTTGGAGAATAGCGACTCGTCTATGGTGTTTACTTCCGAAAACGGGGGCTATGCACAACCCACACATGCTTTTTATATGGTTCCCGATATTAAAAAGCAGCAGTGGAGAGTTAATCCCTTTTTGTTTTTTGAAGAAGCCTATGGCTTACAGGGGCTTCCAATACCCGACACTACTACCATTAACGGCAACCGAATTTTTTACAGCCATATTGATGGAGATGGTATTGTTAATTTATCTAATATCGATCGCAAGTCGTATGATGGTGAAATAATTTATAATGAGATTCTTAAAAAATATTCCTCTATTCCCATCACGGCTTCTCTGATTACCGGTTACTTTGATATGCCAGAATTTAATACAGAGCGTATTCAAAAATTATACCAGAATATTTATTCTTTACCCAATATTGAACCTTCTTCGCATGGCTATGCTCATCCCCTAGATTGGAAAAAGGAAACTTACTCCCTGAAAATTGCGGATTACAGATTTGATGAAAAAAAGGAAATAGCGACTTCTGCAGAAAAAATGAATCAATTATTAAAAAAAATGGGCGTTTCCAAAAAAGTAGATTTGTTTGAATGGACAGGAAATTGTTTGCCCACCGACGAGCAGGCTCGAGTACCAAGCGAGGCAGGTTTGGCCAATATTAATGGTGGTGACAGTCGATTTGATCGCATTTTTGATAGCGTTTCCTATGTGGCGCCTTTGGGTTTGAATCACAATGGCATTTGGCAAATTTATGCCAGTAATTCCAATGAAAATACCTATACCAATCGCTGGAAGGGTCCTTATTATGGTTATCAGGATGTAATTGAAACTTTTCAAAATACCAATACCCCCAAACGAATTAAACCTCTCAATGTTTATTATCATTTTTATTCAGGTGAGTATCAAGCCTCTTTAAAAGCACTTAAAAAAGCATACGATTATGCACTGGCCCAGTCCATTTTTGCTATTACCGCCAGCCGTTTTTCAAAATTAGCCCAAGGTTTCTATTCCACCCAAATTGCCATTAATGATAGCGGTGGTTATGTTATTAGTAATCACTCTCATTTAAAAACTATCCGTTTTGATAACACCATTTTAAATGTAGATCTTGTACGCTCACGAGGTGTGCTTGGTTTTCATCATGATCAGGGTAATTTGTATGTATTTTTAAATGATGAAGACTCTCAGATAATTTATTTAACCGGATTAAAACCTGGAAAGCCTTATATTGTTCAATCTACATTTGATGTCATGAATTGGGATGTTAAAGGGAAAAATATTTCATTTGAAAAAAAAGGTTGGCATAAAAGCAGGATGAGCCTGGGAGGGTTACCTTCAAAGGCTAGGTATTTAATTAGTTATGCCAATCAAGAAGCTGTGGCTTCTGCCTCTCAAGATGGAATCTTGGATTACACTTTTCCAAGTGCAGAAAATGAAAAGGAAGCGCTTGCGGTTAATATAACGCTAATTCCTTAGCTGTATAGAAAACGTATAAGTTATTTTTTTAGAAATTAGGGACTGGATTGAATTTATCTAAAATCAAAATAGGGATTTTTTTTCTCACAATATTTCTTTTGTTGTGGCTTTTGTATCCCTCTAAACTTTTTTTGGGATATATTTACGAGGGACAAAGTGAGCTAACACGTGCCGAGCAATATTATCTGGATTATCTTCAAAAAAAACCAAATAGCAAATTTGTTATTAAACGTCTTTCTTCTTTGTATAAGCGGATGGGAGAACCAAGCAAGGCTTTACATGTATTACAACAATTAATGGATTATCGAAAAGCTGACTGGGAAGTGGCACAATTATACCTGGATATGCTTTCTGAAATGAACCAAGATGAAGATCTTTATAAAGCCAGGCTTAAAATAGCCGATATGTTTATAAACGATAAAAGAGTAGCGCGTTACAAGGTGGCGTCTCTATATGATGCTGCCTTACAGCATGCCTTGTGGACACAAAAGGTTAATGAGGCCTATTCTATATTGCTCAAAATTATTCCTATTACCCCGCGTCCAGAGGCTTATACCTATCGACTTGTTGATTTAGACAAGGGCTTTAAAAAAACAGATAAGCTCTTGGAATTTTTAAGAGGTGAACTTCAAAAACAGCCACAAAATTCGGGTATTCGTACCGAAATTGTCTCTATTTTACAGGTTCAAAAGCGAAACCAGGAGGCATTAAAAATTTTAAGAGAAGGTCTTTTACTTTCCCCTTTTGATAAAATTCTTCTCATGCGCATTACGCAGGTTTTTAATGATTTAAAATTATATTCCGATGCAATCCCGTTTGCCGAAAAAACCTTGGGTTTAAAAACCTTAAATGATTTGGAGCGCATTAGCATGATGCGTTTATTGGCTACTTTGTATGTAGATGTGGGACGCGACGAAGAAGGTATAAAACTTTTTGAAAGACTGACATCTTTAGATGAAAATGATCGAGACTCATGGCGGGGTATGATTGATGCTTATGCTCGTTTGGGTAATTTTGATGAAGTGCTTTATTACATGGAGCGTTATCTTAAGAACTTTTCAGATGATACCTCGATGAAGCAAAATATGGCCGAAACCCTTTTGTATAAGTTAAAAGATGACAGCGCCTTGAGTTTGTACCGCGAAGTTTTGATTTTTTTCCCGGATGCGTCTTTTGCCATGGATGTGGCTAATTTGTTGATTGAGAAAAATAAAAGAGAAGTTGCTCTTGCATGGCTACTAGAGCACGAAAAAGCATTTGGTAATTCATCTGTTTATCAAAAAACACTGGTGTCGGTTTTGGTGGATGCTCTCCGTTATAACGATGCCTATAGTCGCCTTAAAAAAATAGCCGGGAAAAATCCTTCTTACACAATTTTAAAAGACCTTATTTTTTTAGCGGATAAAAGTGGCAAACAAAACGAAGCTGAAACATGGGCCCATCATGTTGTGGTTCATTATGAAAATGATGATAAAATTATGGAAGAGATGGGGGCTTTGTTTTATTTTTGGGGTCAAGTAACGGAATCCCAATCTATTTTTAACAATCTTCTAAAAAAAGGCGATAAACTTGTTCCTTCCTATTGGTTGGGTGAAATTGAGTACGGTAAAGATCGTAAACAGGAAGCTTTTGTTCATTTTCAACATTATTTAACTCTCTACAAAAAAGAAAAATCACCTTCCATTCAGCTTATGGCCAAAGCCTTAAAGGCGCGTGGCCGTATGAGCTTAAACGATCATGTTCTTAACGATTACGCCCAAATAATAAAAAAATATCCCCGTGAGCAGCAGTTTTATTTTGATGTGATTGATCTTTTGATTGAAAATAAAAAGTCTCGGGAGGCCGGAAGTTATTATGTGCGTTATACTACTTACTATCCCGATGACGTGCAGACCAAAAGTTCTACTTTGGCACGTATAGCGGTGCTTGATAAAGAATGGAAAAAGGCGATTCGGTATTTTAAAGAAGCACTGACTTTTGACCCGGATAATTATTTTTTACACCACGATTTAGCGTATGTGCAGGATAAAAATGGGCAGTGGAAAGAAGCTTTAAATACCCTTGAATCTCTTTCGGCTTCAAAGAAACATATCCCCTTAGTGCAAGATTTGTATCGTTTGATTCGTGACGAGAAATCAAGCCATGCAGGATACAAGTTTTTCTTTAACGATTTGGGACTGGATTTTTATATGCAAAATGCAGCTTTTGTGCGTTTTGCTTTAAATAACCGCTTTTATGTAATGGGCCAAGGGCGCCATGGTTTTTATGATGTGGGCAGTAAAAATACTAAAAACAATACTGTAGATGCTGCCTTAGGCGTGGGTTTTAATATTAATCCGTTTTGGAACGTGGAAGTACAGGCCGATTATACTCAAAGTCATTTTGTAAAGGCGCCTGGTTTTTCGCTGCAGAGTCGTGAAGTAATATATGATTCACTCACGTTGATTCAAAATATTAAAGTCAACCAGGCCATGCTCAGTACGCCTCAGGCGATTCCTGCGGGGGGTAAGGAACATACGGGAGAATTTTTGGCTTTATTTCAACCAAGTGATCGTTTAGCCCTCAATGCTCGCTACGAATTTAGTCGTTACAGTTTAAAAGCAGGAGATACAGCAACAGGTCACGTGATCGAACCCGGTATTAGCTACAAATTTTTAAAAAATCCTTCACTTACCGCAGGATATCGCTTAAGTTTTATGCATATCAACCAAAGTGCTTCATTTTTAAGCCAAGTTAATCTTTTGGCCGATACCCGTACTCATTATTTTTCACTAGATCTTGCTCATCATGTTGGTCGCAATTTGTATTACCAAGTGGGTGTTTTTGGTGGAGAAGATACTAAGAGAAACCTGCATCTTTTTGAAGGCGATTTGTGGGGTGCCCAAAGCAATCTTAAATGGTATTGGGGTAAAAATTATGTTTTGGAGGGTCTTTATCGCTATGGTTCGGAGAGCCAGTCAACCACCAGCGGACAGTCGCATGAGGGCTTGCTCAGTATGACCGGATATTGGAAGTAGCAAACTTAAATTCAGTTGAGTTTCCATAAGAAATACACTAGCTTACTGGTATGTCAAAAAAAGTAATATTTATTGATGACGAGAAAGATTTTACCGATTTACTCACCACAATGCTTCATTTTCATAACATTGAAGCTGTTACCTTAAACGATCCGGTTGTTGCACTCAAAGAACTGGAAAAACAAACCTACGATTTAATCTTAACAGATCTGATGATGCCTGAGGTGAGTGGTTTTGACATTATTAAGTCGGCGCGGGCTGATTCTCGTTATAAAAAAACACCCATTATTGTATTAACAGCCAAAACATTAAGTGATGCCGAAAGAAAATTATTGTTTCAAAACGATGTTCATTTTTACGTAAAGCCGTTTGAGCCACAGGAGTTAGTGGGGCAAATTAAAACGTTATTGGCCGGCTAGTTAAATGTATTGGGTAATTCTCTCCTTTTTAAAGGGTAAATGAAAAACAAATCCTTTTATTTTGAAATTTTCTTTTTTTATTTCCTTATTATTGTTGTTAATTTTACTTTTTTTCGAGCTTATCCCGGTTTTTTAGATATTCATCCACATCCGTTTTGGTTGGGTATTTTGCTGTTTGGTTTTCGTTATGGGTTAGTTGCTGGCTCGTTATCCGGGTTTGTTTCTACATTTTCGTATTTGGGGCTTATTTGGTTTTTTGGTGAACGATATGTTTTTGAAGATGTTACCTTTTACATTTTGCCGGCTCTCTTTATTATTTTGGGAACGTTAATTGGTTTGGGGGTAAATCGATATATTTTTATTATTGCTAACCAAAAAAAGAGTATGCAGGATTTGGGTCAGGAAATTATAAATTTATCCCGAGAGGTAGAGGCACAAAAGGCGATTTCACGCGATTTAGAGAAAAAAATTGTAAGCCGTTTTACCACAATGGTTACACTTTATGAAGGTGCACGTCGCTTAGATGCAAACGATTTAGATGAATTAACCGCCGGTATAGTAGATTTTTTTGCAAAAGCCTTAAATTTGGAAGCAGCATCTTTATATATGCGTACCGATACGGGGTGGGTTTTAAGGGCCCGTTATGGTTGGGAAAACCCAAATCAATTTCCAGCGGCCTATGGGGCGAATGAGGGTTTGGTGGGTTTGGCGGGTTCATCGCGTAGACTTGTAACCATTAAAGATTTTACAACAACCGGTAATGAAGGACATGGCCCAAGGGAGTGTTTGCTAGCGTGCCCTCTTTATAACGGTGAAAACGGCGATTTGGTGGCTATATTTGCCGTACAAAAAATAGCGATTACTAATCTTAACAGTGCCACAACTAATTTATTATCCTTTTTGGCAGCCTGGGCATCACGGTCGTTAGGCCGTTCTTTTTATATGGAAGAAATGCGAGGACAGGAAATTATGGATAATGAACTCAATGTTTACACCTACAGTTATTTTGAAACACGTTTGAAGCAAGAATTTATCCGTTCAGTAACATACTATCTGCCTGTTTCTCTTATGTTGGTACGTTTAACGGGACTAGCCGATAAGGATATAGCCGTTAAACATAAATATTATGTATTGGTATCACGTTTGTTAAACGAAAGCCTGCGTGATACCGATGTACTTGCTAAAAGTACCGATGCTCGTTTGTCGTTTATGTGTTTGTTAAGCACAACTACCGAAGCCAAAGCGAGTGAATTGGCCAAAATTATTGAAGACAGGTTCAATAAGTTGCAGTTACACGATGGAGTGGAATTACATCTGGGAATTTCGTCGTTTATGCCGGGAATGAACGACGCACAGATGCTTATTGAAAAAGCCAGGACCATGCTGGATGCTTGAAACAAGACTCTACATTACTGTGAGGTTCATCTTGTGCTGGGTTATAGCACTCAGCCTTGAATATCCTTTTTTCATGTCGTTTTTTTTGGGGAATAATTCAAAAATTTTATTTAGGCCCGAATCGGCTATGGCCATTCATCTGCTATCGTCTATTGTTTTGCTTTTTTCCGAATCAAAAGGCTTTGGCTGGTTTGATCACATGCGGAACTGGCCGCGTCTTTTTTCTTTTTTTGGATTATTTTTTCCTGTTTTTGGCGCGGTAATGGCTTTACCTATTTTTTTATTTTGTCGCTTTGCTAAGCCCGATGTAGACAATCCCAATTACTACGAAGATGAAATAACCCCAGAACTTACCAAACGTAGTTTATACGATATACGTCCTTTAGAAGAGCGCTTAATTGAGGCAAACGACGTATTATCGCTTGCCGATATTATGATGCTATCCGATGACGAAATGAAGAGAGGGGCCATTGATCGTTTGGTAGCACTTGCAAGTCCCGAGTCGGTAAATCTTTTAATGTCGATGAGATCATCGGCTTCGGCTGATACGCGGTTTTATGTTACGTCTGGGCTTGAAAAAATAAGAAAGAAATTTGAAGAAGAAATTGAAGCGGCCCATGAACAGTTGAAAGAGGGAGAATACAAAGTTTCGGCACGTATTTTTTTAGCTAAAGTCTATCAGCAATATGCCGAATCGGGTTTAGTAAATAGTGAAACAGCTGCTATTTATTACGAAGAAGCTAAAAAACATCTTTTATTTTGTTTTGATAGTAAGCACGTGAATACACGAGTTGTTCTTTTTTTATTGGAGTTACTTTTTAAGCAAAAAAACTACATAAAAGCATTGGATGTATTAGAAAAAGCACGTCACATGCAGCTTATTGATTTTACCAACGAACTGGATTGGCGTATTCGTATTTTATTTGAGCAACAAAGGTATCAAGAATTGACCAAGGAGTTAAGACAAGGAACCACAAACGGTACATTGCCATCACAGTATATTTCATTGGCGCAGTGGTGGGGGGTAGTATGAACCTCGATTTAATTCGGTCTAATTTAGAAAGTCAGGATGAGGCAGTACAACACAAGGCGTGGTTTGATTTGTATTATGCTCAAACGCCAGAGGCGTTTCAGGAAATAACACGCATACTCATTGCAACTGATCCTATTTTAAAAATTTTATTTTGTCGCTTTTTGTCCCGTTTAGAAGATGAACGCTCATCCCGCTATTTGGTAACACTTCTTAATGATTTAAACGAGTCGGTAGTAGAACGAGCCATTTTGGCTTACGATAAAAACCGCTATCCCGAAAAAATTAAAAGACTTCTTAATATATTAAAGGCACCACATCCCAAGGCAAGGCTGTATGCCATTGATAAACTGACCTCACATGCAGTTTCTGAAAGCACTGTTCCAATTTTAAGAATTATGCGGGAACAAGATGAAAAAACATTTATGGCCTGTTTGATGGGAATTAGGTTGTTAGCCGATAAGCGTATTTTTAATGATGCAGCGTATTTTTTAAATAGTAACGACGAAAATGTGCGCTTTCATGCCTTATTAGCTCTGGGCTCTATATACCACTATATGAAGCGCCAGATTTTAAAACTTATTTTGCTTCAAATTAAAGATCCTTCACCACGTATTCGAAAAGCCATTTTGTGGATTATTAAAAGAGACCGTAAACACAAGGTTCGCAACCTATTTTTTGAACTTTCTATGGGTGATTTATCGGCTGATGTTCGTCAAGAGGCTATTTCTTGTTTAGCGGTACATCCCAATTTTAAAGTGGTGCGACATTTGGTAGATATTTTAACGCGCTCTAACGACAGAAATGTGGTTCTCAAAGCCGAAGCTACATTATTGGGTTTCCCCATGTCCATGTTATCTCGTTATCTTAAAAAAATGATGTCTGATAAAAATTCAGTTATTCGTTTTCGAGTGCTTACTTTATATGCTTCATTAAAGAAGGATGATGATTGCTTTCATTATTTGATGCAAGAATGGAGGGGAAAAAAGGACGATAAGGAAACCATTCATTTAATGGAATGCATGGGGTACCAGGGTGATAAGCGATACATTCCATTACTAGAAGATGGTTTAAGTAAAAGTCAGGTTAATGCGTATGTGGCTAGTGGAGTTTTATGTAAAATATGGGGAAACAATAAAAATATGCCACTTTTATTTTACTTGGAAAAAACCATAAAATACGAGTCAACAATCCAAGTTTTTTTAAAGCACGCCTGTAAAATGGGATTTGAAGCAGATGAGAACTTAAAAGATTTTCTTATTCCGCTCATGAACCATCCAGTAGCCAATATTCGGTATTTAGTTTTGCAGCTTTTAAAATTGAAAGTCGATCCCTCACTTTTTTTAAGTCTCACAATTTTGGAAGAAAAAGAGCAAGACCCCGCTATTAAGCAGGTTTTAGATGATATTATCCATGATATTGTTAGCCAAGATCCAATCAAGGCAGCAGAAACTTTAATGACGGTTACCGATGTAGTTTTTGCAGAGCGCCTTTTAAGCCTTCTTGTTATTCAAAAATTATCCCCTATTGTTCTTTTTAATTTTTCTAAAACCTTAATGTGTTTAGATCAAGAAGGCCGCTTTACAAAAATACTTTTTGATTGGCTCGCTGTATGTTTGAAATTGAATCTATTTGCTTTAAATGATTTTATAGAGCATTTGGACAACAGGCAGTTGATGGCAGAAGCGCTGCAACAAATGCAGCGGCGTATTTATGATGGTGATTTATTATATTTCGATTTATCGCAAAATATTATTCGTAAACTCTCCGAATTATCAGATGCCAAAAATGTTGAAATACTTATTTTAAGTTTAGGTTGTGGTTATAAAGCGGAAACATTGTCTGAGCTGATTTCATTTTTATGTGATTCCCATTATGTGAGTTTTAACAGTATTTGTACCAAAGCGATTCGTTTTTTTATGAGCCGAACAGAGAGGCAGGTAGCATGATTGATGTTTGCCTTTTATTGGAAGGTACTTATCCGTATGTGGCGGGTGGTGTTTCAACATGGGTTCATCAACTTGTAAGCCACATGCGTGATATTCGTTTTGGTATTGTTTATATTTCTCCTCATGCAGATCCTACCCGCACATTTAAATATCATTTGCCCGATAATATTATTTACATCAAAGAAGTTGATTTACACGATTATCGTTTGGAAGATGAAAAAATACGTAAACCTCAAAAGCACGACTTTGACACTATTGAATTGTTCTACCGAGGGATATTAAAAAACAATTTTGACATTTGGGATGATTTTTTGAGGCTTTTTCAGGGACAAAATAAATGTTTTACCATCCCTTCTTTTTTTAAATCCAAGGGAGTATGGGATTTGCTTCATAAACTTTATTATGAACTTAAAATTGATGTGTCCTTCATCGATTTTTTTTGGACATGGCGTGGTACACATCTTCCTCTATTACAAATTTTAACTACCGAAGTTCCGCAATCTAAAATTTATCATGCTGTTTCTACAGGGTATGCCGGGTTATTGGGAGCTGTGGCAAAAAGCATGAGCGGTGGTAAATATTATTTAACAGAGCATGGGATATATACGCACGAGCGTATTTTAGAAATTACACAGGCCAATTGGATATATGATGAAGAATCCGATTTGGTCCGTGCCACGTCGCGTATTTCATTTTTTAAAGAATGGTGGATTACGCTTTTTAAAATTTTAAGCAGGATGAGTTATTTTGCTTCTGATAAAATTTTTACTCTGTACGAGGGGAATAGATTAAAACAAATTTTTGAAGGTGCTGCGCCCGAAAAAGTAATGGTGATTCCAAACGGTATTAGAATGACCGATTATATGAAAATTTTGCCCACACCAAGCACTCATCCCCGTATTGGTTTAATTGGGCGTGTGGTAGGAATTAAAGACATCAAAACCTTTATTGAAGCCGCTAAAATTGTACTGGCATCAAAGCCCGATGCGGAGTTTTTTATTGTAGGGCCTTTAGAGGAGGAAGAAGATTATGTTAATGAATGTAAGTCTCTGGTTGATATTTTAGGGCTTAATAACAAAATACAGTTTACGGGCCGAATGAATATGGCCGATATTTTGGGGAAACTCGATTTAGTTGTACTTACCAGTGTATCTGAAGCACAGCCCTATGTTGTTTTAGAAGCAAATGCAGTGGGTATTCCGGTGGTTTCTACCAATGTGGGGGCCTGTGCCGAAATGTTATATGGCGTATATCCTGAAGACGTAGCCTTAGGGCCTAGTGGTGTAGTGACGGGAGTGGCTAATCCAGCCCAAACTGCTAAAGCCATGGTCGATTTATTGGCGGAGCCAGAAACTTATAAAAAAATGGGAGAGGCTGGTAAACAAAGGGTGGCACGTTATTACGATCAGGATGATTTATTAAGCCGCTATCTCAATGTTTACGAAACTGAGTTGCGTTAAAATAAAGCAGAAAACGAATGCGAGCGATGAAGGGGATGCGTAGGCCCCTATAATTAATATGGCTGGAATTGCATTTAAATTACAAAAAATGCTGGCAGGCGGTTCTTATACCGATATTGCACGGGCTTATTCATACTCGGCCATGATTTCGTCGGGACCTTTTTTGGTGGTGATGGGGACTCTTTTTGGTATTAAATTTTTTATTCAAGATTATTTAAGTTTAGAGGAGTCCAATTTATTTTTCTCTCTTATTGTATACGTGTTTGCATTTTCTATGCTGGGCACAGCCCCATTTTTTTATGTAGTGACACGCTATTTGGCCGATAAATATTTTTTAAAAGAAGTGTCGGCCTATTCACCATCGTACATTGCTGTTTTGCACGTTCTTTTTGCTGTTCAAACGGTAGTAAGTTTACCCTATTTATATTTTTTACAAATACCGTTTACGGCAAAATGGGTTTTGTACGTATTATTTTTATTTATGAGCGGTATTTGGATGGCCATGGTGTATTTGTCGGCCGGAAAAAATTACTTGGCGGTGGTGTGGGCTTTTTTATCCGGGGCTATTATTAGTGCTGCTCTTTCTTATATATGGGGATCATCTAAGGGTCTTATTGGTTACATTCAGGCGTTTACGGTTGGTGAAGGTGTAGTTTTTACTATTTTAACAATGCGTATTTTTAAAGAGTTTGGTTACACTTCTGCTTACGATTTTGGTTTTTTTGAATACTTTAAAAAGCATCCCTATTTAATGGGTGCGGGTATTTTCTATTATGCAGGATTATGGATTGATAAATTTATATTTTGGTTTTCGCCCAATGGAGATGTAATTATTCCGCATTTACGTGTTTTTACCTTGTACGATACCCCCATATTTCTTTCGTTTTTAACAGTAATTCCTTCTATGGCCTTTTTTATGGTGCAGATGGAAACCAATTTTTTAAAGGTGTATTTGTCGTACTACGAGCACGTTCGTAAAAGAGCTTCACTTCATACTATTGAACAAAAAAGACAAGAGATGGTGGATAGTTTGTCGGGGCATTTTCAAAAGTATGCTATTTTTCAAGGCATCATTAGCGGCATGGTAGTTCTTTTTATTTATGTTATAGCCGATTTTTTTAATTTAAACCCTTTGCAAATGGGTATTTTTCGCATTGGAATTTTAGCTGCTTTTTTACAAATGGGTTATTTGATGGTGATTAATATTATTTTCTATTTTGATTTTCAAAAGGAAGCCTGTTTTACGGCAGCAGTATTTTTTGTGAGTAACGCTGTGTGTACATTTATGACACTTTATTTTGGTTTTGAGTCATATGGTTTTGGTTATGCGTTGGCCGGGTTTATTACTCTTTTAGTGAGCTTTTTAATTCTTAACAAACGTGTTTCGGAACTCGATTACTGGACTTTTATGCAGCAACCCATCTCCATCCCCGCCTTCAAATTGGAATCAGAAAAATCCAAATAATTAAAAGAGAATCAAAAAGGGAAGTTTGCCATTATTTTGACACTAACCCCTTAAAAACATGACGCTTTTTGGGGCCATGCGTTAAGATTTTATAGGTTGATGGTTATAAAACCCAATATTTTCAAGGCTTGGCGAGGAGCTGTTTTTTTGAGCTTCTGGCATGGGGTTTGCTTTATATTTAAGTTATTAAACCCATGATGGGTTTGGGAAAAACGAGGGCACTATGAGCAGATGGAAAGACACTTTGTGTGGTTCGGTTATCCTGGGTAATTCCTCCCAACAACAAACCTTCATGCCGTCTCATCAGTCAGAGGTATTGAGCTGTGGCGGTAATTTTTTGCCGCAAAATGCACCTCAAAACTTGGCCACGTTTAAAAAGCCCATGTTCATTACGCTGCCTAAAGATGAACATGAAATTATGGTGTGCCAGCAAAATAATGTCATGCGCTACGGTCAAGATGATGAGGATATTGCTGAAGAGCTTGAGATGATTGAAGCGGCATTGGCTAACAACCCACAAGATTTGGATTAAACAACAAGTGTGGTTTTGATGCGGCTTTTTCCTACCTCAAAAGCTGAATTTGAATCTTTTAATTTGTAAGGCAGGTAACCTAGTGCCATCCACGATTTGTAATTTTTAGAATAAACACTCGATGTAATTTTTCCAATGGCCTTTTTTTCATAATAAATTTCGTCCCCTTTTTTCATTTCTGTATCCGATTTTAAAAGACCAATAATTTTGTTTACATGGCCCTTATAATGAAGTCTGGCGATAATTTCTTGGCCCAGATAGCAACCCTTATTAAAGTGAAGAGCGCGGTCTAACAGCGCCTCCTGTGGCAGGTTTTCATCGTTAAAGTCGATGCCCCATCGAGTAATCTTGTTTTCTATCCGAATACATTCTTGAGTTTCCGGTGGTATTATTTCACCTTCCGGTTTATCTAAATCCCACACATCATATCCCTCTATTCCCAGGCGATCTGTTTTGAAAGAAACCCCCGCTTTATTGGCCCCTAACACATGAAAAACACAAGTAGGGTACGGAATAAGTTCTACACGGGAGAGAGGTGCCATTTTTTTTAGATGCGTGATGATGATAGGTTCGGCTTGGGGAGCGCACGAAAAATAAAATTTATCCTCTTTTTTATACACATACAAATCGGCCAACACTTTGCCTTTAAGGGTTAACAAGAGATTGTAGTTACACTCGCCATTTTTAAGTGTTTTGATGCTGTTCGTAAGTTGCCCATGCAAAAATGTAGCGGCTTTATCGCCTTTTACTTCATAAAAAATATCGGGGACCTCAAAATAAGACATAATTTGTTCTAACCATATTTTAAGAGAGCTGTACAGAGTGGAAGTTTACGGCCAAAAGAGGAAAAGCGTCATGATCCCTCCCAGAAGAAGGCATAACCAAATATTGGGTATAAAATAACCGTAAGCCATTAAGCCTACGCCCAACAGCATATGGCGGGCACTGTTATTTTGCCGGCCGTAACGCCAAGCATAAAAGCCAATAATGCTAAAGAAAATACCGGCAATAAGGGTGTCTAGTTCAAACATTAAAGAGAGTTGTTGTTAGGCTGGGCTTTAGCTTGAATCTCGGCAATTTTTTGCCGGGCCCAATCGCCGCTTGAGGTACGGCCCTGAGAATCATATATTTGTGCCAATTTTTGCAAACCTTCTACATCGGTTGGATGATAATCGGCAATTTTAAGTAAATGATAAATAGCATCGTCGGTGTATTTCATTTTAATCAACAAATTAACCAGGGCTTTTCTAAATTTTAAAACACCGGTAGGTTTGCGTGAAATTCCCTGTTCGTAATAATAAACCGCATCGGTATCTTGTCCTAAAGTTTGATAGGCTGTAGCCAGTCCAAAGTAAGGGTATTCGTACATAGGATCGGCTTCACGCGAATAATTAAAATAGCTGATGGCGAGCTTAGGATCGTTCTTTTTAAGTAAATACAGACCTTCTAAGTAATCGATATAGGCCGTAGGCTTGCCAAGAGCATAGGCTTTATCGAGCCAAATTTTAGCCTGATCTAGTTGATTGTCATCTAAATGCAACGCGGCAATCCATCCAGCCGTTTGAATGTCGGGTTTTATGTCCCAGGCCTTGTTGTAGTATACAATAGCACTTTGAGGTTGCCCTAATTCGTAAAAGGCATTTCCTAATTCAGATTCGTAGCGTGCATATTGCGGATATTTTTCGGCCAAAATTCGCTTTAACTCTATATAGCGATGGTCTTCGTATCGGTTAAAAGCCAATTCCGATTCACAATAAGTAACGTTCTCATCATCAGGTACAGCTGTTTTAAGGCGCTCACACATGAGAACAGCTTCTTTTTCGTTTAAATTATCTAAAGCTGCGTATGCCTGTTTAAGCCAGTCGGCAGGAGTATCTAGAGGGTATTCCTTTTTTTCTGGTCCTTTAAACACGGCTTTGCTTACAAACCAGGGCATATTATTTCCATCTTGAACCAGTGTTACCTTTATCACACCATTAGCCTTGGAACCCGCTACTGGAAAAGCAATAGTGCCATCTCCACCCTGGTTGTTATACGTAAAGCTGCCACCAAGATTTGAACCATACACAATGTTATCGCCCAAAGTAGCAGCAACTTGTGGATGGGCCAGCAAAAACTGCTTGGCCGTATGAGTTGCTGGAAAATCGCGCAGCATTTTGGATTTGTAGGTGTGTTTAAAAATGAAAGCGCCAATAAAAAAGGTAATGTAAGCTACAATTACCAAAACAGTGCGTAAAATATTCCCTTTATTATTGTTAATTTTTATCATGGATTTTTTGCCAGCAAGCTTTTAATTTTGCCTCTAAGTTCTTCGGCTGTTTTTTCGAGTGCCGGTCTTTTATGAGTAGGTGATAAAAAAATACGATTACGAGTAAATGCTAGGCTCGTGGTAAGATCTATATATTTATCTTTAGGAACATGTTTTTCCAGCCAATGATCTTTGGATCGGGCAAAATAGGATTTAATAAAACTGATGTGTTCAGGAGGTATAACTCCATTTTGAGATTCAAATAATAATTCCTGTTCGATAATGGCACTTTCTTTATAAACCGAAATTTGAAACATCAAAAACATAGTGAGCATGATGATGGGTAGGCCAATAAACGGAACTAATTGTAAAACGCGATCTTGAGAAAGAGAGGCTTCGGTGAGAAGAGCGTTCCAAAAAGAATGGACCATCATGGCCAACATAAGCCCCACCAAAAAGGTGCCTATTTTTTCAAGCCATTTATGACGGTATGAGTAAGCAACTGCAGCACCAAAAAGGCCTGTAGCACTAGCATGAACCCCTGCCGATAACAGACTACGGGTATAAATATTGTCAAACCAGTTAAACTGCCCTCCCGACTTATATACATTGGTGAAATAATAGATATTTTCGGAAAATGCAAAACCAAGCCCCACTACGGCACCGTAAAAAATACCATCGGTAACAGTATCAAACTCGTCACTTAAAATAAAAAACAGTAACACAACTAAACCTTTGTTAATTTCTTCAACAAAGGGGGCTACAACAGCGGCCGAAAAAAATTCACTGCCCGATTCGGTCATTACAGAGTAACCAATAGCAGAAATAGCGGTATTGATAACAAAAGAAAACCCAACCGAAAGGGTGGCTCCGCCTAAAAAAGCAAGCCCCGTGTGGAGAAGTGGCTCGGGTTCGTAACGATCGAGCCAGCGTAAAAAAAGAACATAAACAGACACAGGAATAAAAGCAGCAATAACAGAAAATAGAAAAATATTCATAAAGAATAAAAATATCAAATTTTGAATTAATTAACAAACAATTAATGTTTAATACGGTCAAGGTATGATAGGGTATATCCCTACATGAAACGCTCTCTATTTTTTATTCTGATTGTCTGCTTTCTATCGTCCTGTAATTTTGAAGATGTATTTGATCCTTTTGGTATATTTGGTGGCAATAATGGAGAAGGAGATCCTATTCGTGAAATAGGGGGAAATCCAAGCCCTGGTTCTCAAACTATTTATGCCTCGGCTAGCCTTGATGATATGTGTGTGGATGATACTATTTGTGGCCCTCCATACGAAGTGATTGCCGATACCTACAGGGATGTGGGCAATCAGGAGGAACTTACAAGCGATGTATGTGACTTTGATTATGATGCCAATGCAATTTCTACTTTTGTTTTAAATAGTGTGGATGCCGAGGTTAATGGGCTAGAGCTTCTTCTTTCCAAAGAAGACCTTTTCTTTATTGCCTGGACCTCGGTACGTTTTAAGATCAATCCCTATTTTTTAATGGGCGTTCTTTCGGCCGAATCATCAGGCAATTGTGCAGCGGTTTCTTCATCTAATGGTGAAGGTTGTTTTCAAATTACCAATACTTTTGGCCAGGCACAGCTAAACGATAGCTATCCAAACCGAGTGTCGGGCTGGTTTTGGACAGATCGTGACAGCGATTACTATGAAGATGATCTTTTTGTAGATCAGGAATCCTATTTTGGTGAAATTCCCTCAAGCGATCAATTTAGACTCACACTAGACCCATCTCAACACGACATAGACGGCACCGATGTATCGAGTGTGGTGAATTTTCCGCATGGAGTTATTGCGTCAGGACTTTATTTTTACTGGCAACAGTATCTTTTATTTAACACGTACAATTTTGTGGAAGACAATGCTGTAGATCTTTTTCAAAGTGATGATGGCAAAGCATTGTGGCAAGCTGCTGCTTATAATGGTGGTGCCTATGGCGCCGCCAATGCGTTGGAAGTTTATGGCAGTGACTTTTTAGACCATATGCATGATGAAACGCAAACTTATGCACCGCGCGTAGTTGATTATTGCAAGGAATATCAGGGGGGAGAGGCCACTTACAGTGCAAGCTATACCGAAGATGATGTTGAGTGGTTAATTGATCTGTTAAGTTACACATATCCCGATGACAGCGACATTGATTGGGACGCAGTAAAACAGGATGTACATGATGTATTTTTTGAAGATGGAACCGAAGCACTGACTTTTGTGGATGATGTGAAAGCCTTAATCTACGTTATTTCTACCCATGTTCCCGAATTAGCCCCCGAATGGCCCGACAGTGGGTCTATTTAAATAAATCATGACTTCGCTTTAAAAAGGGTGTTTAATCTACTCTTTCTTTAATAAGGGGGTATTATGGCTTTTTGGGTTTTTATTGCACTGGTAATCTCAATAATTGCAATTATTAAAAGTACTGGAAAAATTGGACAAAAAGATTTTGAACAAAAAATTTCGCAATTGTACCTAGAAATTGACCGGTTAAAGCAAAAACCCGATAGTGCAATACCGCCTGATTCTGTACAAACAGAAGTAAAGCCTGATAAAACCCCAGAAAAGGCATTGGCTTCTGAGAGTCCCGCTCCCTCTATAAGTGTTAATATACCGCCACCAGCCGCATCTACTACCCCCAGGTCAATACCGGTAATTCCTAGAAAACCTGATCCTGTTACAACATTTATTAAAAATTTTTTTACTGGAGGAAATTTGGTGTTTCGCATTGGAGGTATTGTTCTTTTTTTAGGTATTGTTTTTTTAGTAAAATATGTTTCCGATCGCGGACTTTTCCCTATTGAATATCGTTTGGCTATGGCAGCCCTTATGGCTTTAGGCTTGCTGGGGCTGGGCTGGTTTTTACGCAAAAAAGGGCAATATGGGCTTTTTTTGCAGGGCCTAGGGCTGGCTGTATTTTATCTCACTATTTTTGCCTCTTATAGGCTTTATCATCTAATTCCTGCCGGATTTACTTTTACGCTTCTTGTTATTACCGTGGTGATCAGCGTTTTACTTTCGGTAGTTCAACGTAATAAAGCGATGGCTATTACGGGTTTTTTAGGTGGATTTATGGCGCCCATTTTGGCCTCTACCGGATCGGGTAACCATGTGGCGTTATTTGGATATTATGCTGTGCTTAATTTGGGTATTTTGGGTGTAGCTTATTATCAGTCGTGGCGAGTTCTTAATTTGATTGGTTTCTTTTTTACCTATGGTGTTGGCACTATCTGGGGATTTAAATATTATACTCCTCAAAATTTTAGTACGACCGAACCATTTATTTTGCTCTTTTTTACCATCTTTTTTGCGGTTTCCATTTTATTTGCCATAAAAAAGACAAACGGAAAATCTAATCCTGTTGATGCTACACTGGTTTTTGGTACGCCGCTCATTACTATTTTTTATCAATCTCTCGTTTTTGAAAGTAATAATGCTCTTGCCATTTTTTCAATTTTATTAAGTGCGCTCTATATTACTGTAGGGCGGCTAATGTGGAACAAATATGCCGAAACGCTAAAGCTTATTGTGCAAGGTTTTGTGGCCCTAGGCATTGGCTTTTTTACACTCGCTGTTCCACTCGCTTTGGATAAGTCGGCAACCAGTATTGTTTGGGTAATAGAAGGCTGTGGTGTTGCCTGGATGGGGCTTAAGCAGGCGCGTATTTTGCCACGTTTGGCGGGTTTTTTGTTAATTATTATGGGGAGTATTAGGGTTATTGAACTATTAACAAAGGATCATGGCCATACACTGTTTGTGAACGAAATTTTTGTTGTGTTCCTTATTTTAGCTATTGGGCACTTATTTTTTTCGTACCAATATTTTAAAAACAAAAATGTTCTTAAGCCAGGAGAAACATTTTTTTATGGGTGGTGTGTATTTTTTGGACACTTTTGGTTTAATTTCATTTTTATTTTCGAGCTGAGTAAGCATATTTCATTTGCCTATCTTGATACCGCTATACTCATTTTTATAGCAACATCAATTCTATTTTGGCAATTTGTGTCGGTAATTTTAAAATGGGAAAATATTAAATGTTTTGTTCCTCTTGTTTTCCCGGCTAGCGTTATAGGTATGGTCATAATTGTTGGGGATCATTTTTACAGTTTACCCCAATGGCATGTGGTTTTATCGTTAGCAGCCTGTTTATTGGCGCAATCCTACTATCTCTATAAAAACGATGGAACAACGTATGTTAAGTTGCTTATGCACGCTTTAAATTTGTATGCAGTTTTTCTTTTTGTAGGGCACCTGTTTCAAATTGTGCAAATGACTTTTAAAATGCAACTTTATGCCGCTGATGAATCCCTTTTTATGTTTAAAGATAAATATTATTTTGGCCCCATTTTGGCATTTATATTATCCAGTTTTACAATTGTAAAACTGAGTCATAAAAACTTCTGGCCATTTGCGCAAAAAAGCAATGTCTACATGAAGGCGTTAAACGTGGTTACAGCTGTATTATTAGTTTGGTTTTTTCTGATAATCCCGCACCATTCAGGAGTAAGCGTTCTTCTTAATTCATATTTACCGTTTTTAAATTTTGCCGATTTATTTAGTGTTGCCATTATAATGTTACTTTTTTATTGGATTAAAAGATCTGAAAAAAATGGAATCATAAATTCTAAACAAAAAATGATGTGGATGTCTTGTGTGGGCATTAGCATTTTTGTGTTTCTCAATCTTGTATTGGCACGCACCATTTCATTTTATACGGAGCTTGTATATTCTTCTCAGGTTTTACTGCAAACGCCGCTTTTCCAAGCTCTTATGTCGTTATTATGGACATGTTTTGCAATGGTGTTGATGCTGGGAGGAACAAAAAACAAGAGCCGATTAATATGGCAAGTGGGTGTTGCGTTGCTTTTAGTAACAGTCATTAAACTAGTGGGTGTTGATATGAAGCGTATCGATAGCCTCTATCGTATTATAGCTTTTATGGGGTCTGGAATGCTTATATTGGTTGTGGGTTATTTTTCACCGCTTCCCCCTAAACAGGAGGTAAAAAATGTATAAAATATTACTTGTATCCATTCTTTTATGGTCATTGCCACTGCGTGCTGCTGTTCCGGTGCCGCAAGATTTTGCTTATGGGTATAAGCTTGATGTAGATGCGCAAGCCTCACTTAATAAAATGGAATTACCTGATACAGTTTATCAAAGCACGGTAAATGGCGAATGGGGTGATATGCGGGTTTTTAATGGAGAAAGTCTTGTTGTGCCACATACTCTTGTATCGGGTCAGAAAAGTGTTTTAGGAAAAGAAGTGTTTACGAATCTTTCTTTTTATCCCCTTGATGTAGAACAAGGTAATGAAATGGAAATTGAATATTTTAAGGGGATTTTAAAAACTAAAACCAAAAATGCTGCAGTTACTGGCGATAAAAAAAGGGTGGGGTTTTTAATAGATGCTTCACAGTTAGATTTTAGCCCGGAAAAAATTATTTTAAAATGGGATAGCCCCAGTGCTGTTTTTATGACTCTTGTGAGTGTAGAAGGGAGTGATAATTTAAGTAGTTGGTTTACGTTGTCGGACACTGAAGCTTTAGCGATGATGCAACAAGGTGAGCATGTTTTGGAGCAGCGAGAAATTGATTTATCGGCAAGAAGTGACAAATATAAATACTACAGAATTATATTTCACGATGAAAAACCTATTTTTGATTTAAAGCAGGTTTTGTTTAAAAAGCCGGGTGAGAGTTATTTGCAGGACGCAAAGAGAGTTCGCATAAAGGGTATAAAGCTGGGCGACAACCGCTATGGCTTTGATATGGGCGGCGCTTATCCCTGGTATAATGTAAAAATCAATTTGCCACAAAATAATACAGTGGTTCCTTATTTGCTTTACGCTTCTGGTAAAGACTGGAAGCCAGATGGATTTTATCTGGCTAGCGGGTTTGCTTTTAAGCTGGCAGAGAAGGGAGAGGCTGTTTATTCGAAAACTCAAGCTTTTGAGAGGCTTGCTCGAGGCAGATATTTTATTGTGGAATTTACAGAAAAAGAAGGAGGAGTAGGTTCGGGTGATGTTGAACTGGAGTTGGGATATTACCCGCATGATCTCGTATTTTTAGCTCAAGGGAATGGTCCTTTTACTTTAGCCTTTGGCTCGGCTATTGTTGAACCCGCAACATTTAAGGTTGAAAATGTGTTAGGGACACCCAATGTGACCTTGGGTAAACAAAATTATGGTACGGCTATTATTGGAGAAAAAATAGATTTAGGGGGTCCCGATAAATTGTTAATGCCAGTAGTATCCGATAAAAAAGTGGGTGCTCAAAGAATACTCTGGGGAGCACTTATAGCGGGCGTTTTATTTTTATTTTGGATGAGCCGTAGTTTGTTAAAAGAAATGAAAGGTTAAAAGCGCGCATCTAAGCCGTTATCTCCAGCATCTACCCATACCAAATCGCCAGAAGAAGTGGCGAGCATATACACGATTGCATCCGTGCTGCCATCGGCATACACAACCGGTTGTTCTAAAACACTAGTGGATGAAATAAGCGAAGTGGTTGTAAATGAAGAGAGATCGTTGGCAAAACTAATAAAGGCTGCATCGCCATCGGCTTGACCCACATATCCAAACAGACTGGTGCCGTTTGATACCACAATAACGCCACCCACGGTTGATGTTAACCCCAACCCGCTTACCAATTCGCCATCTTGAGCCGAATCATCTCCTGCGCTTATGGCTGTTGATGCTGCATAGGTAGCGGTATCAACCAAGCGCACAAAAACTTTTTGCCCGCCGGAGGATTGTGTGGCTAACATTATAGTGCCAGCATCGTTTGTAGATACACTCACATCACTTGTAGGAGCATCTAAATCAATTTCGGTAAGGCTATTGTCGACTGTATTGACAACGGTAATGACCTGTTCAGCTTCTACCGTTGAGGTGTTGGCAATATACAAACGGTCATTATCTAAACTCATCTGATTGGGTTCGCCGCCAATAGCAATAGCAGCTACATCTTCTGTTCCATCGCTTGTGTTATAAACAAAAAGATTTCCGTTAGAAACATTACTTACATATAAAAGACCATTTGCTTGATCGACAACTAAATCACCTAATACATCATCGGTATCCGTTGTGCCATCATTGCCATCATCCACGGTAATGGGAGATATGCCAGAGATGGAGAAAGTAGTGCCATCAAAATCCAAAACTGTAATGCGGTTTGTCACTAAATTACCTTCATCGTTAGCAATGGCCCCACTAATAAACAGGCGTGATGTGGTTCCGTCGCTATAAACAGCCGTATGGGCGGGAGACGAAGGGAGTAAATCGTGTATATCTGCGTTACGTTTTCTGGAAATACGAGGCTGATCACCAATGTCATCTTGATTTGTGGCATCAACAGCAATAAGACGTCCTTCATTTTCAAGTACAAAAACACGACTATTGGTTGAATCAACAGCTAAAGAAGCAGGTTCCAAAAAAATACCATCACCCCCGCTGCCGGCGCAGGCTGTAAAAAACAAAAAAGTGCTCAAGAGTGTAAGTTTTTTCATATCTTTTGTTATTCGTAAACAGCTACCAATTTTAGAGTATCCGATCGAATAACAGCAATATTGTTGGTTTCAAAACCTGATACAAAAATATAATCGGTACCATCAAAAGTGCCAGTTGCAAGGGCTAGTGGAAATCTCACATCATCTAAATCGGTATCGTCTTCATCCAGCGAAATACGGGCCAATTCGTTATGTGTGGTTAAATCAAAAACCGATAGAGTTTTATCGTTAGAATTGGTGGCGTAAATGCGGTTAGTTGCGGTATCTACTAAAATCCCATTGGGAGCAGCACCTAAGTCCATAACGTCTACAAACACTTCGGAATCATCAACTACTTCTACAGGATCGGCTGCTGCTGGGAGTAGAGTTGGGTCTAGAATCCAGAGGGAGGCATCGTTACCATCGGTAACATAAAAATTGGAACCATCGTTTACAATAAAACGGGAATTTTCAGGGCCGTCTATTACATGGGTAATGGCATTGGTATCTAAACTCACTACAAACATACGATCAGATCGGTTGGTAATGTAAGCACGGTTATTGGCATCATCAATGGCTACGTTTTCAACATACAGAGCCGTAGCATCAGCAAGACCGGCATCATCGGCTGTTGTTAAATCTACCGTGTTTTGAATTTCAAGCGAGGTGTTATAAATATCGAGTTCGTTATCACATACTACCGTTAACAAACCGCCCGCAGAAAGGGCAATACCAAAAGGGTTTTTGGCAGTGGTGGTTTCGGTATCTAATGTAATAGAGGCTGATCCAATAGTATATTTGGCTAAACGGTCTGATTCTTCATCATCTTCAGCATGTTCGCGAAAGGGGACATAAAGACTGGCACCATCAAATACAACATTTCCTGCATAGTTGGCGGTAGCCAAAGCGGCTGTAGGAGTTAAAACCGGATTATCGGGGTCGGTGCCATCGACGTCAAAAGTGGTTATAGAGCCACCATCAAAAAAGAAATCGACGTTAGAATTAACAACAATAAGTTGAGTGTTAACGGTGTCGTTAATAATGGCAATGGGGTTAGGAATTTCAAAATCATCGGCGGTTACATCTACCGGTACGTCCGGAAAAATATCGCTGCTTTTGGTACATGCCACTGCCGTAAAAAGTGTAAAAACCAAAACGCCTGTTTTGAAGTGCTTCATGAGAGATCAGGCATAGATAATTTTAGAGGCTTTTACAATTGTTTTTTAATCTAATTAGTTACGGTGTTTGGCGGATGAAGTTTTCAATACCATGGCGTATCATGTTCACGGCAATGGCAATCAAAAGCAAATGAATGATTTTAGAAAAGGCTTTTAGTCCCTTAACGCCTATTATTTTTTTAAGAAGGCGGCTTTTAATAAAAAGCAGCGCTGTAAGCATCATAATTGCGGTTAAGGCAGTAAGAGTGGGGAATAGCCCAACAGTTTTAGAAAGCGATAAAAGAGCTGTAATCATGGCAGGACCCGCAATGAGCGGCATGCCTAGGGGCACAATCGCGATATCATCACGATCTTCGGTAGGAGCATGCGTATAACCTAAAAGATCCTGCGCCGATAAAAAGAAAAGTACCAAGCCGCCCGCAATTTGAAAATCGCCCACGGTAATGCCTACCACACTAAAAATAGCTTGCCCTAAAAACATAAAACCAAGCCCCACGCCAAAGGCTGTAAATACAGCCTGAATAGCTACTTTGCGCGCTTGGTCTTCGGTCATGTGTCGTGTCATGGCGGCAAACATAGCGGCTAGTCCTACTGGATCGGCCGCTACAAAAAGAGGGATAAAGGCAAGCAGTAAATGAGTTACAAAATCCATGCCTCTATTGTAGCACGGGAGAGGGCAAAAAAAAGGCCCCTTTTCAGGGGCCTGGAAGTTTTATTTCTTCTTCATTTTCCGTGGGTTTTTTAAGGCCGCATGGGCTGCAGCCAAGCGGGCAATAGGCACACGGTAGGGAGAACAGCTCACATAATCGAGCCCTGCACCATGGCAAAAAATAACCGATTCGGGATCGCCGCCATGTTCCCCGCAAATCCCTAGTTTAATATCGGGACGGGTAGATCTACCTTTTTCAGCACCAATTTTGATCAACTGGCCCACACCTGATTGATCGAGGGATACAAACGGGTCGGTCTTGTAAATTTTTTGTTCCACGTAGGCCGGTAAAAATTTTTGAGCATCGTCGCGAGAAATACCCAAAGCAGTTTGGGTTAAGTCGTTGGTGCCATAGCTAAAAAACTCGGCCTCTTGGGCAATTTCATCGGCTGTAATAGCCGCACGGGGTAACTCAATCATGGTACCAATGAGGTACTTAATTTTTACACCCTTTTCTTTCAGCACTTCTTCGCAAACGCGGATGGCGTTGTTGCGTAAAATAGCCAATTCTTTCACATGACCTACTAAGGGAATCATGATTTCGGGAATAATTTTAAAATTTTCTTCAATGACCAGTTCGCAAGCTGCTTCCATAATGGCGCGTACTTGCATATCGTAAATTTCAGGGAAGGTAATAGCTAAACGGCAACCACGGTGACCCAGCATGGGGTTAAATTCATGCAAGGTTGCATTTTTGCGTTTAAGAATAATGGCATCCACACCAATTTTTTGAGCCAAATCGTTAATATCTTCATCGGTGTGAGGCAAAAATTCGTGAAGAGGAGGGTCGAGCAAGCGGATGGTTACCGGTAGCCCTTTCATTTCACGGAAAATGCCCTTAAAGTCGCCGCGTTGCATGGGTAAAATTTTAGCCAAGGGTTTTTTACGACCTTCGGTGCTATCGGCCAAAATCATTTCACGCACGGCATCAATACGGTCGCTTTCAAAAAACATGTGCTCGGTGCGGCACAAACCAATACCTTCAGCACCAAAACTACGGGCCACTTTACTATCGTGAGGCGTATCGGCATTAGTGCGTACATTGAGCTGGCGGAACTCGTCGGCCCATTTCATAATAATGCCAAAATCGCCGGAAAGTTGAGGCTCAATGGTATCTACTTTACCCAACATTACTTCACCTGTTGAACCGTTCAGTGTAATCCAATCGCCTTCGCGTACAACCTGGTTCGCTACATGAAATTCTTTTTTCTCGGCATCCACATGAATATCGCCGCAACCGGCTACACAGCATTTCCCCATACCGCGAGCTACCACTGCGGCGTGGCTTGTCATGCCGCCACGGGCTGTTAAAATACCCTGGGCTACGTTCATGCCGTGAATATCTTCGGGAGACGTTTCTTCGCGTACTAAAATTACTTTTTCGGCTGCAAGTTCAACAGCTTTATCGGCAGTAAATACCACCATACCTGTAGCGGCACCGGGAGAAGCGGGTAAGCCTTTGGCTACTACATTCTTTTTAGCCTTAGGATCAATAGTAGGGTGCAACAGCTGATCGAGGGCTGCAGGATCAACGCGCAAGATGGCTGTTTCCTTTGTGATGAGTTTTTCTTTGGCCATGTCTACTGCAATTTTAACCTGAGCCTGGGCTGTGCGTTTGCCATTGCGAGTTTGCAACATCCACACTTTGCCTTTTTGGATGGTAAACTCAATATCTTGCATGTCTTTATAATGTGCTTCGAGTTTTTTATAAATTTTAACCAGTGCCTGATAACATTCGGGCAATGTTTCTTCCATGGAAGGCAAGTTTACGCCGCTTCTTTGTTTACCAATAATGTTGATAGGCTGAGGTGTACGAATGCCGGCCACCACATCTTCGCCCTGGGCGTTAATAAGGTATTCACCAAAAAATACTTTTTCGCCGGTGGCAGGATCGCGGGTAAAGGCAACGCCTGTAGCACAATCGTTACCCATGTTGCCGTACACCATCGACTGTACGTTAACAGCAGTTCCCCATTCTTCGGGAATGCCATAAATACGGCGGTATTCAATGGCCCTGGGAACCATCCATGAACTAAATACAGCGCCAATAGCACCCCAGAGTTGTTCTTTGGGATCTTCCGGAAAGGGTTTGCCAGTAATGGATAAAATGCGTTCTTTAAATTCTTTAACAATCTGTTTCCAATCATCGGCCTTTACGTCGGTGTCTTCTTTAATACCGCGTTTAGCTTTCATGTTGGTGATAATGTCTTCTAATTTAGAATGTTTTACGCCCAAAACCACGTTGCAGTACATTTGCACAAAACGGCGGTAGCTGTCATAAGCAAAACGGGCATCACCGCTTTGTTTAATAATACCTTGCACAGTGGTATCGTTTAAGCCCAAGTTTAAAATGGTGTCCATCATCCCGGGCATAGATACTCGGGCTCCCGAACGAACGGAAACGAGCAAGGGATTTTCGGCATCGCCAAATTTGGCATTCATCACTTTTTCGGTTTTAGCCAAACCTTCTTCTACTTGCTTACGAAGTTCGGCAGGGTATTTTTTATTGTTGGCGTAAAAAGCAGTACACACTTCGGTAGTAATGGTAAAACCGGCAGGAACGGCAATGCCCAAGCCCACCATTTCGGACAAGTTAGCACCTTTGCCACCCAGCAAGTTTTTCATGGTTACTTTGCCTTCGGTTTTGCCACCGCCAAAAAAATACACCATTTTTTTGCTGGAGGTTTTTTTGTTAGAAGATACTACTTTTTTAGGTTTGGATGTTTTTTTAATTTTCTTTTTTGCCATAAAATATAACCCACCTCCGTCTCCTCCCTTAACTTAAGGGAGGAGGGCTTTCTTTCCCCTCCCCTTAGATTAAGGGGAGGTCGGGAGGGGTTACCTCTTCAATTTGTCATTTAAAAACTGTTCAATCTTATCGATCGAAATTCTTTCTTGTTTGGTTGTGTCGCGTTCACGAATAGTCACGCATTTATCGGTTTCCGATTCAAAATCGTACGTGGCACAAAAAGGTGTGCCAATTTCATCGTGGCGGCGGTAGCGCTTGCCAATAGAGCCGCTATCATCATATTCGGTTGCAAATTTTTTGCGCAAATCTTGTTCCAGTTTCATGGCGGGTTCCGACAGTTTGCCGGAAAGCGGGAATACACCTAAAGTATAGGGTGCCATGTGGGGCGCAAAACGCAATACAATGCGTTCTTCGCCGCCAACGGTGTCTTTATCAAACGCGTCACAAAGCACGGTTAATAAAGTGCGATCCACACCGGCCGAGCACTCAATAACAGCGGGTACATAGCGTTCTTTGGTGGCTTCATCAAAAATATTAAAATCTTTTTTGGAGTGCGTCATGTGTTGCGTTAAATCATACGCACCGCGGTTGGCAATGCCTTCTAATTCACTAAAACCCATGGGGAATTCATATTCCACGTCTACGCAACCCTTGGCATAATGCGCTAATTCGTCTTTTTCATGTTCTCTAAAGCGCAGTTTTTCTTTTTTAACACCCAGGCTTAAAAACCAGTTCATGCGTTCGTTTTTCCAGTATTCGTACCATTTGGTATCTTCACCGGGGCCGGGTTTAATAAAAAATTCCATTTCCATTTGTTCAAACTCGCGTGAACGAAAAATAAAGTTACGAGGAGTAATTTCGTTTCTAAAACTTTTGCCAATTTGCGCAATGCCAAAAGGCACTTTTTGGCGCGAGGTAGTGAGTACGTTTTTAAATTGGGTAAAAATAGATTGGCAGGTTTCAGGCCGCAAATAGGCAATGCTTGCTGCTTCTTGGTTAGCACCCACATAGGTTTGAAACATCAAATTAAAAGCTCTTGCTTCCGTCAGTTCACCACCACATTCACCCACTTTTTTACTGGGGCGTTCGGGGCAGGGTTGGTCGGCTAATTGATCGGCGCGAAATCGACCTTTGCATTTTTTACAATCCACCATCGGGTCTGAAAACGAGTCAACATGTCCGGAAGCTTTCCAGGTTGTGGGGTGCGCAATAATGGAGGTATCTACGCCTACTACATCGTTCCTAAAATTCACCATGGCATTCCACCACGAATCTTTCACATTTTTGCGAAGGCGCACGCCAATGGGTCCAAAATCCCAAAAACCGTTAATTCCTCCATAGATTTCGCTACTTTGGAACACAAAGCCACGGCGTTTAGCCAAACTTACGATTTCTTCCATTATATTAGTTGCCATGAGGGGTGAGTGGGTAACATTGCCCCCCTGATTGGTCAAGAAAAACTTATCCACAGGCCATCGATTTAACAATGCATTTCAGGCCGTTAGGAGCTGGGGTATATTATTTCTTTTTGCGCAACAGCTTAAGAATTTCATCATTCATGCGGTCTACTTTTTCGTGCAGGTAAGTGATTTCCAGTTCGGCTTTTAAATTTACTTCGTATTCAATATCACTTCTAATTTTATCTTTAGCGGCCTGAATATTTTGTGAGAGGAGTACAAAGATGCTTAAAAAGATGGCCTCTAGCGATACGGCCATGGTGAGAAAACCAAACGGATAGGGGTCAAACGCCGGAATGCCAGGGATGAGGTCCAGATTTACTATTACCCATGCTGTAAAAAAGAGGGCATTAAGAAATAGAAACGGCATGCTGCCACTAAAATCGGAGATAAAATTGGCCAGTTTTTGGCCGCGTGTAAAGTCTTCGATGGCTTCATCGTTGGCATTGCGGGCCACACGGCCGCGTACTAAATCGTTGGCCTGACGGATTTGACCGGCAAGTACCGATAATAAATCGAGTGCGGCTTCGGGTTTTCGTTGTAAAAAAGCAATAAAGTTATCATGCGTGAGGGAAGCTAATACACAATCTTCCAGTGCCGTAGCTGTGGCTGTGCGGGGGCCGCCGTCCATGAGAGAGAGCTCACCAAATAAATCGCCGGGATTAGCTACTTTTAAAATTACTTTTTGCCCCGTGTGGTCACGTACCGATAATTCTACATGGCCACTCACAAGGAGGTAAAGCGTATCGCCAGTATCGCCAAATTCAAATAAAGTTTCGCCCTCGCTGCACACGCTTTCCATAAACAAAAAAGCGAGTTCCTTAATTTCTTTATCGGCCAGTGACGAAAAGAGAGAGGCTTGTTTTAATAATTCGGTATCTAAAAAAGACATACGGGCTCCTTTTTTACTTCTATCACAAATATTTTAGGGAATTAATAGTAAATACGTTGTACCAACTCATCAATAACATCCTGATTGATGAGCTCGGGTGTTATTTTTCCGCTGGTAAGAATGTGCAAGGCCTTTACAAACCGGTCATCGAATTCGGCTGGGTTTAAAGTGTTGCGTGTTTCAAGTGGAACAGCTGTTTGTACTAAATAAGCCAGGGCAACGGCGTATTGTGTAGAAAAAGACGTGCCGCTTACAACAACTTCTTGCGGTATGTCGGGTAATCCGTCTTGGTTGGCATCTTTGGCATACAGATAGGCAGCAACACTATGTTGGTCTTGACCAACAACATCGGGTAAATCTACATAATCGTATGGATACAGCGGAGTAACAGGTGTAAGGCCGGCGCTATCTTCTAAAAAAACTCCATTATCATTTGTTGTAATGTGCGCTTCTCTGGGGTCTCTATTTTGGACATTGTATCCATAATTAAAAACCATGGGTTGATTGCTGGCAGTATGATTTATACTCACAGCATAGACGGTTTCTAAAGGAACTATAAAACCAGTCACAACCGATAAACCGCTTAACTGATTAGTCCATCGTATTTGTGGTTTGCCGGTTTCATCAGCAAAAACTTCCAATGAAAAACGGGCTTCAAAGGGGGCACCTACGTCGTTTGCATAGGCCGATTCATCATCCAGATTTCCGTTTGCGTCTAGTCCGCCTACGGCGACCAGAGCGCTGCTTAACCATGCGGGTGAAAATTGGGTGTAGCCTTTAATATTTATTTTTTTGTGTTTATCATTTTCTGCCACTCTTTCATTTCCACCAGCTTGAAAAAAAGAATATTGAGTGCTGAGCCTCTCCATGGTTTGCATGAGCGTTGTGTTAATTAAACGGATTGGTGATTTTTTTTTGTTTAATGAATGATTTACAAGCCCTTCAACTTTACTTAAACGCATTCTTAAACGCTCGGCTTCGTGTGGCTTTAAGGCAAAATCGACATAATCATCCTGTTTTTTTACAGGGCGCATTCTTAAGGGCAATATATCCCAGTACAAAAGTGGAAGAGGGAATCCTGGTTGTCCCATAGATAAATTGACCAGTCCTGTGGGTTGTGGGGTGCTGAAGATGTGATCTAAGTTTTCGTATATGGAGGATGCGTCATCGAGTCTGGTGGCTATACCAATAGTATTGCTTACAGGAACATCGGCTACACCATCGTGGTTTAAATCCATGGTTAACAGGTTAATAAGTGTTAAAAACCCATGAGGTAAATCCATGGCTAATCTGGGCGTTCCGGCGGTAGAAAATTGGTCGATAACATACACCATGGGGTTATTGTTAGCGGGAACCACGGTGGTTTGAGTACTAGTAAATTCTATGTCTACAATAGGAACATCGGCCACATGCTGTGGCGGCATAGAATAAGTTGGTAAGGAAATATCCCCGTTGCCCATAAAGTATTATCGGACGCCTCAATAAAAAGTTGCTTTAAAAAATAAGGGTTTAAGACCCATTTGAGAACGGCAACAGTTCGCCTAACAGGGCTAAAATATTTTTGCGAATGCTGCCTAAGAGTGGATTTTTGCTTAATTTTAAGAGGGATTCAATCATGCCAAAGCTTTTGTCTAAGAGTCTTAATGTTTTTTGCTGATCGGGCGAATTGTCGTAAATCCAAAAAAAGATGAGCCCCATGTGGTAGAGCCAAAAGAGAGTGGGTAAATGAGGTTTGAGTTCATCAAAAAATACAATGTCGCTACCGGTAATGAGTTTTTCAATATTGGCAATGCTAGCCTCGCGGATAGGTTGCGTTTGAGTGCTAAAGGGCGAGAGCGGGTGTGTGGGGTTAGTGGAAAGCCCGGCTAGTACCGGAAATACTTTACGGTAAGGGAGTGCAAAATCAAATTGCGCCCGCATCAAGTTTTTAAAGCGTGTTTCAAAGCTTGTGCTCTGATTCACCAGTGAATTGACCAATTGCCCCATCACACCCAAATTGCGGTGGTAAAATTCCAGCACAATGGCCTCTTTAGACTCAAAATGATAATAGGTGGCCCCCAAGGCCATGTCCGCTTTAGCGGCCAGCTCACGCATGGTGGTTTTTTCAAAGCCTTTTTCCAAAAAAAGCTGCATGGCACATTCAAACAGTGCTTCTTTGGTTTCAAGTGCTTTGGGTGTTTCTTTTTTACGAGGCATGAGACTCCTTAAACCGTCCTGCGATGAGGAGCAATAAAATATAAGCAAAGGCAAGACTTGCCAATAGAGCGTCCATGTTGCGCCATAGAGCAAGTCCCATATTTTTTACACTATAAGCTTCTAAGTTTTCCCAATAGCGTGGCCAGCAATAGGCGGCGCCAGCCACAAAATAACCTCCTATAAAATGGCGTGTTAAAAAACGGGCCAAAGGTTTGTTGTGGGGTAGAGTATGCTTAAAGCAGCGGCTGGCACTGATATACAGCACCAGGCTGACCGTTCCCACCAGCAGCATTTGACTGCCAAATCTTTTTAAAAAGAGACTAAATGTTAAGATATCCATAAAATCCTTTCTTAAGCCTCTTGCGGGGTTAGTGTGTTTTTACCGTTTTTATTTTTAAAGCGCGACAGCACAAAAATATTGAAAAAGTGCATGCAGCCCAGCACTACCAAAACCGTGCCGATGTTTTTCATTAAAAAAAGAACGGAGTCTACCGAGTTGTCTATATAGATATGGCTCACGCGCAGGTTTACATAACCCAGGTTTACCAGGTAAAAGCCCACGACCAGCAGTTTGTTTACCGAATCGGCCAGGCCTATATTGTTATTAAAAGCATCCAGCAAAAAGACTCGACCATTTTTGAAGAGTGTGTTGGCCACCCAAACAGTAATGAGTAAGCTAATGCTTAAGTATATACCCAAAGTGGTAAGGTTTAATGTATTGTTGACTGTTGTTAATTCCATTGTGTTTCCTTTCTTAAAGTATCAGGACCATCCCTGTACTTTTGAACATGTTCAAATATTTACAGAATAGGCTCGAATTTGTCAATTAAAAAATTGAACATGTTCATTTATTTATTTAAATAACTGATATTATTTAGTATTTTTAGACATTACTTGGCGAAGGAAAAAAAGAAAAAGAGGGGTACAAAATTAATCAAATCTAAATCGAACACCTGCATTAAGTTGCCCCAAGCTAAAAGAATCATCGCTGTTTTTAAACTTAAGGACACTGGTTACACCAGCGCTTGCTGTTACTCCCAGTTTTTGCATAAACCAGTAATCGGTACCCAGGCGTCCTATGGCTACTATGCTATTTTGCCCTGTATAAAAGGCATCTCCAATACCGGCTTTTACATACACATCTAGTTTTTCATTATCGGGATCCAGCAGATGAAGTCCGGCTAGTAAATTAAGTTGGCCCAACTTACGATCATCACGGCCAAAATTATAAACAAATTCACCACCGGTGCCAAAAAATCTAAAAAGTCTCACATAAGCCTCCACACCCAGGCCCGGAGCATATTTTCCCATGTTATCGTTATTGCCAAATTGTGAAGCGCTAAAAAGAGAAAAACTGGGATGGATTTCCATAGAATGCGTTGTTGAAGAAATAAATGTTCCAAACACAAAGGATAATAAAATAAATTTTTTGAGCATGAAGAGAGTGTGAAGAATCTTTTCAAGAAGTGCCAGTATTATTTAACGCTGGTGGAAATAACTCAAAACCATCTAAGAAGAGGGCCAGGCATTAGGGGATATTGAGTGTAGTTGTTTCATCCACAAACGCATCAAACTCGGTGCCGCGGATGTATTTTGCATTTTGCAAACGGCCGCCCTTGCCTTTTTTGGCATACATGGAGGACAGCGGGACCATGGTGCCATCTACAGCTTCTACAAAGCGGATGGAGATGATGAGCATGCCTTTTCTGTTGGGGAAAGGAGGAATTTTTAAGCCTTTACCTACGTCTAAAATTTCACCAATAGCCTGTGCATTTTCACGAATCACCACTTTATTGTTGATTTGTACATCGGTGGCTGCTTCCATGTGAATTTTTTCACCAATATAACTGGTTTTAGAGCTTAAATTTTCCAGCAAACGAACTTTGATAATGGTGCCTTTTTGCAAAATAACTTTTTCACCAGCCTTAGCCGACGAAGCATAACTATACTGAAGTGTGCGTTTAAAGGCGCCCTGAGTGAGCGGTTTTTTAATGGCATCTGTCATACTTATTGTTAAGCTTTGCCCATCAATCACATCAAAATCTTTTTCGTAAAACAAAGTTCCATCTTTTTGTTTAATAGAAAAGCGTCCGGGAGAAACTGCAAATTTCATATTTTGCGCAGATTCTTTATCAAATTCACCCACCATCCATTGACTGTTACGGTCGTAAATATAAAAAGTGCCTTTAAGAGGTGGTGGAAATAACAGATAAGAAGATTTGCTTGTTAAATCGGCCAAAATAATATCGCCTTTGCCTTTAAGCTCGTACAAAAACGTGGGATGCTGAATGGGACCTATAGCTTCGGCCGAATGACGTACCGTGTGTGTGTAGGCATATTGATAGGCTTCATACAGTGAAATGCGGTTATCATGATCACTATCGGCCGCTCCTTTTAAACCAGCCGTAAAATAGTGTGTAAAATAAGATCCAGACAGCTCGTCCGATTCCTGCGAGGTTTCAAGTTCGGTGCTGGAAGTGATAAAAACATCGCCCGAAACTTTAAGTTGATCATCCACCACCACTTCAAAGGGAGCGGCTTTGGTGCCTCCCTTTGTTTGCGTAAAACTGCCGCTATGGCACGAATCGATAACAGCAATTTTTACCTGAGCCGGTACGGTTTTAATTAAATTTTTAAGTTTATCGCTAGGGAAAACGCTATCGCCTAAACGCAGAGTGTTATTATCGGCATGGCCTGAGTAGTAAAAGAAAAAAACAACTTCATCTCCCGACTCTGTGCTTTTTTTGATGTTTTTAGACAGGACACTAAATGAATCGTTTAAGGCAATGGCGTCTTGGTTTCTTAAAAAAACCACATTGTTTTGATTAAAGTCACCCAGGCTTGTGAGTACCTGGTAAACACTGGTGGCATCTTTTTCGGCGTATTGCAGGGCTGCTTTGCCATAACCTCCTGTGTTATTGCCGGCAATGATGGCAAATTTTTTAATGGCGGCGTGGGCCGAAAAACTAATTATGAAAAGAATGAATGTAAGCCAGTATTTCATCAATTATTCGCCCTTATTAAGGATAAGGCTCGAGGTGACTAAACCTAATTTATTAAGAGCCGGTGTTTCTTTCTTTTTAATACTGTCATAAAGCCCTGGAATATTTTTTAATTTTTGTTCCACGGAAGCGTACGATAAATCAGCATCTCCAAAAACCGCTATAATCAGCTCATTATGCGGTGAAGTATCGAGCACAATGCTATCAGGAAAAAAGTAGGGTGTATTTTGTGGAATAGGAATATTGGTGTCGCCTTTATCGGGATAATAACGATTGATGGTTCCATCCGATTCCACTCCCAAAACCACAACATGCGTGTAAGTACCGGGGTTTACATAAAACCTAATTTGATTTCCGGGAGAAACAAGGTCACCGGGTTTTCCTAAAACGGCTTCAGTGCCTTCTTTTATATAGTAGCCAATTACCGGTTCGCCTTTAAAACGTACACCCTTACTTTCAAATAGCACAGGTTTTAAGATGAAGAGAGCGAGCATGGCCATTACCAGGCCGGAAGCCCATCGAAAAGACGGGAGTGAAAAGAAATCGAAGATGGATCCCGACTTCCGCCGGGATGACGACGGGGTGGTTATCTTCTCATAAAAAGGTTCAAACGGATGCGTAACCAAAAAAGCCTTTTGTTCATTGCGAATAGACGCGATCTGTTCTTGGCAATGCGCACACGAGGCTATATGATCTTTTAAGGTCTCATCGCCTGTATTTTCCAAAACATACAGTTCCAAGGCAAAGGAGCTGGGGCATTGATTATTATTCATGATGCTCTCCAAAAAATCTCTTAATTTTCTCTTCCACGCGTTCTAATTTATTAAATATCGTTTTGCGCGAAAGTTGCGTTAATGCGGTAATTTCATCCATCTTCAAATCGTCAAAATAGCGGTAAATAAAAATCTGCTTTTCATCGTCTTTAAGCTTATCTAAAAACTGAGAAACATCCTTTTTTTCAAAGCGCGATACAGGAACAGTTTCCCGGCTATCTTTTTCATCCCATTCATCCATGGGCTTGTTCTTTTTAATAATGCTGAGCGCGCAGTTTGTTACAATTCTATATAGCCACGTATAAGGGCTAGATTCTCCCTTAAACGAATCGCCATAGCGCACCACATTAATAAACGCATCCTGCAGTGCTTCATCGGCCAAAGCCTTGTTTCTTAAAATCTTGAAAGCTTGGGCGTGCAGGGCTCCGGCGTATTTTTCGTAAAGGGTTTTAATGTCCCCTTTGTCCATGTGTTCTCCTTTATCTGACAAGATAACGTGCTGAAATGGGTAACTTTATTTGTCATGGGCCCATTTAATATTCAATTTAAATTTACCCATTTTCCACTTTGCTTTGCTCAAAGCTTAAAAGGGTTCAAATTAACCTTATTGATGGAGAAGAGAAATATGATGAAATTTAAAATGACAAAAATGGCTGTTTTTATGGCGCTTATGGGCTTAACACAAGCCTGTAACCCTAATATTACGAGTTCCGAATTAAAGGAAACTAAAGCCAGTGATCTTAAAATTACCGGTACTTTTTATGAATATAATGATGAAGACCAGGTGGACGCTACGGCTCTTTTAAAAACCATTCCGGATGGCACAGGTATTCAGCTTAACCAGGGTGAAACCCTTAAAGTAGGGACCAAAGAAGGAAGTGATCCTGTAGATTATACGCTCATGAGCTATGATTATAACTTTTTAGATATTGGCGAAACCTATAAAACCAAGTTAGACAAACCAGCTGTAGGTGAAGATTATTACCTCATCTATAAAGATGTGGATGGTGTAGAAACCACAGCGCAGTTTTCTTCGCAAGGTGTTCCCGAACTTATCACGCCTGCTCAAGATGACATTGTGGAACCGGGTTCCGAAGTATCGCTTACCTGGACTAAGAAAAATTTGGGTAAGCTTTATGTAGATGTTTCTTATACTACTACCGACGGAGCTTCAGGTTGGACCCAGTTTTCCACCAGTGATGATGGTTCGTACACCTTGGATTTAGATCATTATTTTTTTGATGATTTAGCTAGTGGTGATATGACAATTTCTCTTCGTCACGATACTGCTTACGAATCTATGGAAGGTTTTGGCGATGCCGATATTCGTATTAGCACTTATTCGCGACGCACCGTAACCGTTGAAAGTTTAGACACGGCCTTACATACCACACGTGCTTTTTCGCACTCACAAAAATATCGTTGCGCCGAAGGAGAATCTAAAAAAGTAAAGATGAATGATGCATGGGTTGATTACTGCTTGTAATGCACGCAATAAATGTGGATATTTGAATCTGCAATCGCTAAAATAGGAAAGGTTTTAGCGATTGCAGATTCCCAAGGTGGTGATGATGAAGCAAATTGTATTGTTTGGTTTAGTTTTCTTACAAGCTACTGTTGCAATTGCCGGTGATTATCCTTCGTTACGAAACAGATCGCGTCAGGATAAAAAGCAAGAAGAAGCGCCCTCGGTAACCCAATCCGAATCTTCGGTAGTAACAAATCCGCCCGTTGAAATAATACCTGCTCAAAACCCTAACGACACTGCTCCTTATTACGAAAAACAATACGATAGTCGTACCGATACCTTTAAACCCTTAAGTACAGGTATAGGTTGGGGTTTGGCTTTGTCGCCCATTGGTGGGGATGGTCTTATTTACACGGGTCATCCTGTATGGGGAGGGTTGCTTATTTTTCAACAGGCTGTTGGTGTTCCTCTTTTAATTGCCGGGCTTAAAATTGACGGTGACGATGATTTTGGGTTTAAAGGCATTGCCCTTGGTTTTGGCGTTACTTTTGTTGCCAGTGCTTTTTTGGTGGATGCCGTGATGACACCTCTTTTGGTACACAAACATAATAAAAATCTTAAAAGCCCGGCTAAACGTATAGAACCTACTGTTTCGTATGATGGTAAAACTATTCAGGGCGGGGTGCAGATGAGGTTTTAAGCTTTTTTCTTCACTTCTTAGAGCAAAATGTTAAGAGGTGAATATGTTTAAATATCAAAAACCCTTCCCCATTAAAAAGGATCCAACCGCTTATCGTCTTATTACCAAAGATTATATTAAAACGGTAAAGGTAAAGGATAAAACCATTCTTAAAATCGATCCCAAGGGACTCGAGTTACTGGCTGCCGAAGCTTTAAAGGATGTTTCGTTTTTTTTACGTCCGGCTCATCTCGAAAAATTATCTAAAATTTTAAAAGACCCCGAAGCTAGCGATAACGACCGTTTTGTGGCGCATACGCTCTTGCAAAATTCGGTTGTGGCTTCTAAGGGGCAATTGCCTACCTGCCAGGATACAGGAACAGCCATCATCATGGCTAAAAAAGGACAGAACGTATGGACCGATGTGGATGATTGTGAAGCTTTATCAAAAGGAATTTGTAAAACATATCAGAGTGAAAATTTACGCTATTCGCAACTGGCACCCTTAAGCATGTTTAGCGAAAAAAATACCGGCACCAATTTGCCGGCGCAAATTGATATTTATTCGGTGCCTGGCAACGAATATCATTTTGTGTTTTTGGCCAAAGGTGGTGGGTCGGCCAATAAATCGTATTTATTTCAGAAAAATAAATCACTTTTAAATGAAGAAAGTCTTACGCAGTTTTTGCGCGACGAAATTAAAAAACTGGGCACGGCTGCCTGTCCACCTTACCATTTGGCTATTGTTATTGGTGGCACTTCGGCCGAGGCCAATTTAAAGGTGGTGAAGCAAGCCAGTGCCGGCGAGCTCGATTATTTGCCCACAGAGGGGAATGCGGGAGGGCAGGCTTATCGCGATTTGGAATGGGAAAAGAAAGCACATGTTATAGCTAATGAAAGCGGCATAGGCGCGCAATTTGGCGGTAAATATTTTGTGCATGATGTGCGTGTTATTCGTTTGCCGCGTCATGCGGCTAGTTGCCCTGTAGGAATTGGTGTGAGCTGTTCGGCTGATAGAAATATTAAAGCTAAAATTACACCCAAAGGTATTTATTTGGAAAAGCTGGAACGAAATCCCGAAAAATATTTACCAAAAACCCCACCCACTTTGGAAAAACCGGTGGTCATTAATCTTAATCGTCCCATGAAAGACGTTCTGGCCGAGTTATCGCAATATCCTATTAAAACGCGTCTCATTTTAAATGGAACACTCATTGTGGCGCGTGATATTGCCCATGCCCAAATTAAAAAGTTGCTAGACGAGGGTAAGTCTATGCCGGAATATTTTAAAAAATATCCTGTTTATTATGCAGGGCCCGCTAAAACACCCGAAGGCATGCCCAGCGGCAGTTTTGGCCCCACTACAGCGCAGCGTATGGACCCATACGTTGATCTTTTTATGCAACATGGCGGTAGTATGATTATGCTGGCTAAAGGGAATCGCACTTCTGTTGTGAAGGATGCTTGTAAAAAATATGGCGGATTTTATCTGGGTTCTATTGGTGGGCCGGCTGCTATTTTAGCTAAAGAAAATATTTTAAGTGTGGATGTGGTTGATTTTCCCGAATTGGGCATGGAGGCTGTGCGTAAAATTGAAGTTAAAAACTTTCCGGCCTTTATTATTACCGACGATAAAGGAAACGATTTTTTTGAATGCGATAACAGTCATTTTAAGGTTTAAAAAATTATTAATCGTTTTGCGCAATATTATTTTTCATCATCCACTCTCTAATACGTGGGTACATCCATTGCTGATATACTCGTTCTTTAAGATCTTGGCTTAAGGCACGGTTCATTTCTTCTTTAGTAAGCCAGCCTAAATCAACGGCCGATTGCATCCGATTTCTTCTAAATTTATCATCATGTTCCCAGGCGTTGGGAATTAAATGTCCCATAATTTCATGATGGAGAATTTCAATTTGGCTTACTTTGTTGCCGACCAGGCTAATATGAGCCTGTCTATTCTTGGTAGACCAGCCAAAAGCTTGCTTCCCTTTTCCTTTTTTAATTTTACGGGGTTCTTCGTGAGCAAACAGTGTCATTCCACTCCAATTCCCTTGAGGATGTGAAGCACAGAACAGTTGAGCTGCTTTTAAAACATCCCACCCGGCCATTTGTAGTCCAGTTCCAGCTTGAATGCCGTTACAGGGTGCGGGCAAGCTTTGAGCGTGGGCAAAAGAAAGAGTGATAAAAGAGAAAGCAACAATAAATAGGAAAGTTATTTTGTTCATTTTTTGGTTGTGCAGGCGTTTTGGTTTTTAATCAACTTAATTTTGCTTAATTTGTAGGCCTATAGCCCGCTCATGCCCTATTTTAGGGCATTGCACGGTTTTGAGGCGTTTTCTAATTGAGCAATTACTTATAAAAAGCAATAAAATTCAGGTGCTTACTTAGCTAATGACGCATGGCATCATATTTGCTCAGGCTTTCCACTAGAGAAGACATCAGAACGATGGCTTCTTTTATTAAGGAACGAGATGGGCGCTGGGGACTACATAGATTCTGTTGCCTACGATACTTCTTTTCTAGAAGACGCATATGGCATGTCGATGATGGATGAGGATGAGTGTCTGCCGCCTCCAACCTGTTCTACTATAGAAGATGAATATGTGCCTCCGGTATTAAGACCGGCGTACGAACCTGTGGTGGATGAACCTATTGAACCCTATGTACCACCCCATGAGCCGGCGGAAGCTTCTGGCACAATTGCGGCCGCTGAAGAAGAATGGGGTTTTTGGGATTATGTAGATGTGGCCGCCACTACTATTGTAGTTGGTGGGGCTCTTGTAGCAGGGGCTGCGTTGCTGGCACCTGTTGCCGGCGCTGCTTTGGTGGGTGCTGGTTTAGTGGGAGCGGGAGCTTTTGTAGCAGGTGTTGGCGCTACGGCTTCTACTATTGCTTTTTCTGCGGCAGGAGCAGCTACCATTACAGCCGCCGGTGCCTATTTAACGGTGCGGTCGGCACCAGCTGCTCTGGAATCTGCCGAAAGGCTCGCTACGCAAGATTATCCCGCAAATTCGGAGCATACACCCCTAGATGATACTCTTAATGTGGGTGGGTGGGCTGTAGGTGCCGTGGGCACTGCTTTTGGTGTAAGTGCCTGGGCGCAAGGAGCCAGAACTTTTGGTAACAGTTTGTCGATGTACCAATCAAGCGGTATGGGGACTGCTGCTATGGGGCAAGCTCTTAAAGATGCTGATGCCGTACGTCGCTTTATGTCTTCAACCCATTATGCTGCAGAAATGGCGTCCCATCCTCGCTTTGCCGGCAATTTGTCGACCATGCACGCCGGTTTGGCGCGCGTGTGGGATCCTTTATCCAAAACACTTTTACCCATCGAACTTACACGCTTAGGATCGTATCTTTATTCGGCTGCTACTGATGAGGATTCGCAAGTGAGTGTGGGACAAATGCTTTTTTCTGCAGCAACCGTAAGCTTGTTAAGTCTAGCTCACCTAGAACCTTTACTCATGAAAAATGCGGCTAATCGCAGCATGATGTCGCAAACAGGTTCAAATCCTGCCGTTAACGGTGATTTTACAGCCGAACAAATTTTGGCCGATGCAACACGCCATGCAGCAGGCGAAGAAAGTTTGGCTGTTGAGCGTGCCAGGCGTGCAATAGGAACATTGCCTGAGGAACATCCTGTTCTTCCCGAAGATGCATCAACACACGCGCGCACCGTGGCTGCGTTGGATGCCGAACGTTATTTACCCACACGTGCCAATCATCGCGCAGGACTTGAAAGAACTTTAGATGCCAACGATACCATGCATGCCGAAGCACGTGCTAAATTAGACAGCGGTGAACTGGATACTGTGGATACAATTACGGGTGGTAAAAAAGAACCTAATAAACTCACAACCCCTATTACCCGTATTCCCAATACATCAGCGGCTCAGCAGATGAAGACTTATTTGGAACGGAATGGGTATCGCAATTTTGAAGAATTATTAGCAAGCGAACCTAATGTGGCACTCGATTTTATCAATCGCCAATTTACTACCGACGATTTGATTTGGGCTTTTAATCCGCAAAACGGGATTAACGGGCAACGGTTAATGCGTTGTGAAACACAGATTGATGTCATGCTGCGTGATCCCGATTTTGCCAATAACTCTATCTACACACGTAATACCCAAGCCGATGTAACTCATTATAGAAGCGTGGCTCGTGAGGCGGATAGCTTGTGGGACAGCGGGCGTCCGGTTTATTTTGAAGTGGGTGGACAAAAAGAAACAATTACTGGCTTACTTGTTGGCAGTAAAGATTTAGTGGTAACGAGTGTGCCCAAAGATGGATTTGCAGGCTACACTACCATGGGGTCGATGGGACCAGGATTAGCCAGCGACGAAGTGAGTTTCTTTTCACGCCGTGTGGGTGAGTTGGGTGCCATAGAAGTTCCTATTGGCGCGGTTACAGCCGGTAATGGCGGAACGGCTAAAGATGTGCGTGGACGTTATATTCCTAACCCGTCGCCTGCCTCCGAGCAGGTGGTAGAAATTGATGGTGTTATTTATCGCGGTACCGATATTGGAGGATCGTCATCACCTACAGTCTATTTGGTAAAATCTTCTACTAGTCCCATCAAGGTGGCTTCAGGTTCGGATACAGGCGGGTCTATTCACGCGCCCGCATCACTTGTATCGGGTGTGGGTTCTTATATTCCACCGGTAGATGGTATTCCGCGCCAGGGTGTGGTGCATTATTCACTTACCGACGATCATATTGGCATGATGGCGCAAGATGCCGAAACCGCTTTTAGAGTGGCTCAGGGTATTAGCGCCACGTCAAGTGTTCCAGCACCAACGCTTACTCCGTATGTTCCGCGTATAGCCTATGTGAAAAAAGATTTTGAGATGCAAGAACCTGCAGTACGTGATGCTCTTTATGCCCGTGTAGACGCCTTACGCGCACAGGGCTTTGAGGTGGTGGAACTATCCGATGATTTACACAGTGCCATCATCGGCGACTTTCAAGGTTCCATCTACGGTCCCAAAACGCGTTCGCAAGTATTGTGGACACTCATGAATCCAACGCAAAATGCTGGTAGCTGGATTCCCGAATGGGTACCGCAGCCGGTACAAACAGGAGTGCGCAATATGTTAGAGCCGCCGCGTGTGGGAATTCGCTTGGACGAAAATTTGGAAGTGCGCCTTCGTAAAGCACAAGAAGAATATGCCTATTATCCGCGCGTGATGCAGCAAGATGCTACTAACAATGCTCTCATTGATGAAATTTTGGGCGAGGGCACGGTGTTATTACGGGCTCAACCTCAACGTGTGCCCACAGCCATGCTTATGGACCGCGAACCGTACCTCGATTTGGTAGGAGTCTCGCCGCGTCGCACGCATTTGGTAGATCATTCCGAAGTAGGGGCTCTGTTAGATCGCCACGATTACGAAACCATGGTGTTTGATTCTATGCGGGGATGGGCAGGGCGAGTAGAAGCTTCAGAGCCCAATACTATTGGCCAGGGTGTACTTGTTTTTGGAAAACCCAACGATGTTTATACTTTTGATCAACTGCAAAAAGCCGGTGAACAAAGTGTTCTGTCTTATTCCCCTGGCTCTTTTCTGTGGGGAGCCAATGTACCCAGTACGTCTCAAGCTGTAAGCGCTAAATAATTTCAGAAGCGAATGACCATACACTACCTTACATTTATATTCACAGACTTATCCACAGCTGTGGATAAGTTGGTCCAAAATGCGCCTAAAATAGTATGTTATATTAAGGGTTTAGACGTGTTTAAAATATTTTAATCAGAGGCACACAATCACCTTTACAAAAAAAACTAGCATGTGCTACGGTCACGTCAAAGTTTAGTCTTATTTAAGAGGGAAAACTCCATCCAAGCATATTATTAATGAAGCTAAAGCGTCTTGAAATTATTGGTTTTAAATCCTTCATGGAAAAAACCGTGGTGACTTTTGAAAAAGACATCACGGCCGTGGTTGGACCAAACGGTTGTGGCAAATCTAATATTGTGGATGCCATTCGTTGGGTGATGGGCGAACAAAGCGCCAAGCACTTGCGCGGCAAAAACATGGAAGATGTTATTTTTGCCGGTTCCGATGGTCACGCGCCTCAATCGATGGCGCATGTGGAACTTACTTTTTCTACCGATGGCGGCGTCACACCCGTTGAATATTTGGGCCAATCCGAAATCTCCGTATGCCGCCGTTTATATCGCAGCGGCGAATCAGAATATTTTCTCAACAAAGTTCCCTGTCGCTTAAAGGATATTACCGAACTCTTTTTAGGAACCGGTATTGGTAAACGCGCTTACTCCGTTATTGAACAAGGCCGTGTGGCTCAAGTGATTACAGCCAAACCCGAAGAACGCCGTTTTTATATTGAAGAAGTTGCTGGCATTTCGCGTTTTAAAGCCCGCAAAGAAGCAGCGCTGCGCAAGATGGAAGCAACCCAGCAAAATATTTTGCGTTTAACCGACATTATTACCGAACTTGATCGTCAGATGAAAAGCCTGGATCGCCAGGCTAAAAAAGCCGAAAAATATCGCGAAGTAAAAACCGAATTTACAACCTGGGATTTGAAGCTTGCTTCTTATCTGTTCAAGAATAACCAGACTGAACAACATTCACTTGAAAAAGTGCTGCGCGAAGCTGACGAAAAAGAAAATCAGACTCGCACTTTAATTTTAGAAGAAGAAAACGCATTAGAAGAATTAAAGCTTATCCAGCTTGAAAAAGAACGCGCCGTTAACCGCATCCAAAACGATTTTTTTGAAACCACCAATATTATTCGCTTGGCCGAAAACACTCTGCTTCATAAACGCCAGCTCACTACGCAAATTACGCGTGAAATGGACGATATTAAAAAGCATGTTTACGAACTTTCGGCCGAAATGAGCGGTATGGGCAATGGCGTAGAGCAAATTAACGAACAAAAACTTTTGGCCGATTGCGACGAAGAAAGTTTGCGTGAAGAAACCGAAATGTTGCAGCAAGAAGTTGATAATTTAGAATTACAAATGATGGAACTTACCGAATCTTTTGAGCATGCTAAAAGTCGCTCGCATCAAATTGATTCGCGTATTACGCAAATTAATACCATTGAAGAAAATTTAAAAAATAAACGCGAAGATCTCTTAACTCGCATGAGTCGCCAGGAAATGGAGTTAGAAGGATTAAAAAAGAATTATCAGGGTTTAAGTCATGTGTACCGCGATGCCAATGAATCGCTCAATAATTTAAAACAATTAAAACTTAACCTTACTTCTAAAACAGACGAGCTGGCTCTTGATTTGCATACGCAAAAACAGCTTCTTGTTTCAAAACAAGCTGAACTTAAAAATTTAAAAGATGATCTTACGTTAAAACGTTCACGTTTAAAATCTTTGGAAGAACTTGAAAAAACTTTTGAAGGCTACCAAGAAGGCCCGCGTTCGGTGTTGCTTAAAAAAGAAGAAATTAGCGCCGATGGTATTTTAGGAACCATTGCCGATGGTATTGAAACCGATCCTGTTTACGAAAGTGCAGTTTCGGCTGTATTGGGCGAAAAACTTCAATACGTGGTGGTTAAATCGCAGGCTCAGGGTGTTTCGGCTATCGATTATTTGCAAACTTCCGGATCGGGTCGCAGTTCGTTTGTCCCCATCGAATCGTCCTCCTTTAGTGGATCCCATATTGGCGACTATGCCCATCAAGAAGGTGTGGTGGGGCCGTTAAAGCAATTTGTTAATTTTAAAAACGGTTACGATAAATTGGGCGATTATTTATTTGGCGATGCTGTTGTGGTTGATACGCTTCAGCGTGCTTTAGGTTTGTGGGAAGGTGGTTACCAAGATAAAACTCTTGTTACCATGGATGGTGCCGTAGTGGATAAAAGCGGCATTATTACCGGCGGTACTTTGGCTTCTACCTCTAAAGCCTTGCTTGAGAAAAAACGTGAAATTAAAGAACTTCTTTCTATTACCGAGCACTTAAGTTTTGAAGTGTCGCAAAACGAAGATACGCTGTACTCGCTTACTCAAAAAGTAGAAACCTTAACGTCTACCTTAGAAGAAGTAAAAAGTACCTCGGTAGAAGAAGAAATAAAACTCGCCACGCAAGTAAAAGATTTAGATCATTGCCGCAAGGAAATGGAAAAATTGTCGGATCAGCAACAGGTGTTGTTAAAGCAAATTGAAAACGAAAAAATATCGGTAGATGCTATTGAACCCGAACTACAAAATTTAAATATTGAACGCGACAGCTTGGCTGAAGAAAAACTGGGTTTAACCGATATACTACAAAATAGTCGTGGACGCTTGGAAGTTTTAAAAGAATCGTTTGATACTAAAAATGACAACTTAACCCGTTTAAAAGTGGAGCTAGCCCAGGCTGGTGAGCGCAACACACATCTGTCATCGGAAATTAACCGTTTAAGCGATGAACAATTTAGAATTGGTATTGAAAAAATTACTTACGAAGAACGCTTAAGCTTTTTAGACTCTAAAACAAAATTATTGGCCAGTGAGCAGGCTCATTTAGACAAAGTGCTCGATAAAAAACTAACCAAGCATGCCGATTTAGAATCTCAATTATCGCAGGAGCGTGAAGCTTTTGAAGGCATTGGTAATAAAATTAGAGATCGCGAATTGTTTATACGCGAACGTCGTAAAGAACATGAAGAAGCAAGCCAGCAATTAAATGAAGTAACCTTAAAATTGGCCGACGTGCGCAACTTAACAAAAAATTTGGTGGAGCAGTGTTTAGAACGCCACATGCTCAGTTTGTCGGAAGTATGCGATGTGCATTACGATACCGAGCTTAATGTGGAAGAAGCCAAGGCGTTGGTGGCCGAATTAAAAGACAAGCTTGCGCGCTTGGGTGAAGTAAACACGGCAGCTCTTGAAGAATTTGAAGAGATTAAAACCCGTTTTGAATTTTTAAGTAAACAACGCGACGATCTAAACACCTCGCTGGAAGCGTTGGAACGTGTGATTCAAAAAATTAACCGCACCACCAAAGACCGGTTCTTTACCACCTTCAACATGGTAAACGAACGTTTCAAAGTTTTGTTTCCCAAATTATTCCGTGGTGGACGTGCCGAACTGCTTTTAACCGACGAAAACAATATTTTGGAAACCGGTGTGGAAATTGTGGCTCAGCCCCCGGGCAAAAAGCTTCAATCTATTTCACTCTTATCGGGTGGTGAAAAAGCACTTACTTCGGTAAGTCTTATTTTCTCCATTTTCCAAATTAAACCCTCGCCCTTTTGCTTGCTGGACGAAGTTGACGCCCCGCTGGACGAGGCAAACGTACACCGCTACAACGAGCTTATTCGTGATATGACCAGCCGTACACAGTTTGTGGTGATTACCCACAATAAAAACACCATGCAAATGGCCGACACCATGTATGGTGTGACCATGCAAACCCCGGGTGTATCACAATTGGTGTCGGTGGAAATGCATTAATTTAGCCTAATTTTTGACATTCGTGGAATGTAACCCACCTCTGTCTCCTCCCTTAATCTAAGGGAGGAGGACTTATAGCAAAATTGGTCGATAAAAGTCCCTCCCACTTAAATTAAGGGGGAGGCCAGGAGGGGGTTACTCTTTAAATTCACCCCCTTGCGTCTTTTCCCCAAGTTCATTATAGCTTGCCCCCTTATGGCAGAAGTTCACGATAAACCTTTTACCGTCCGTTTTGTGTCGCTTGGGTGCCCCAAAAATTTGGTGGATTCCGAGATTATGATGGGACATTTAAATGCCGGTAATTTTAAAATTGTGGGCGATGATAGTGCCAGCGATGCGGCCGTTATCAATACTTGTGGATTTATTGAAGATGCCAAAGAAGAATCCATCAACACTATTTTAGAGTTAGCCCAGGAAAAGAAAAAGGGGAGCTTAAAGCTTCTTGTTGTAGCTGGGTGTTTGGCGCAACGTTACACAGGTGAGCTTCCCAAATTACTGCCCGAGGTGGATGCCTTTATTGGCACCGGCGATTTTTCAAGTCTTCCTAAACTTTTAGAACTAAAACTGGCAGAAGAAAAATTTACTAAAAAACAAACGCGCAATTTTATTAAAAAACCCAAAGAGCTTCCCAGTTTTGATATCCCGCGTCTGCATGCTACACCTTTTTATTCGCGTTATGTGAAAGTGTCCGAAGGTTGTTCGCATGCGTGTTCATTTTGTACCATTCCCAAAATGCGTGGTGGTCTTATGAGCCGTACTGTAGACGATGTAGTAAAAGAAGTAAGTTTAGCTGCCAAAGGAGGTGTGAAAGAGTTTAATCTCATCGCCCAAGATCTTAATGAATTTGGCCGCGATTTATCCGAACGTTCTAGTCTTTTTAAACTCTTTGAAGAGCTGGATACTATTGAAGGCGATTTTTGGCTGCGTCCTTTGTATATGTATCCGCTTCAATTTCCCGATCGCTTGGTAAAAATGATGGCGGGGCATAAGCATTTGGTTCCGTATGTTGATATTCCGCTGCAACATATTTCTGATAAAATGCTTAAATCCATGAATCGCGGGTCGTCGTCGCGTTACATCCACCGTCTTATCGATAATTTGCGCACGCATGTGCCGGGCATTACCTTGCGCACCACTTTTATTGTGGGTTATCCCGGAGAAAGCGAAAAAGATTTTTTAGAGCTGGCCAGCTTTATTGAAAAGACCCGTTTTGACCGTGTAGGTATTTTTACATATTCCGACGAAGAAGGAACCCCTGCTTATAATTTGAAGCGCAAAGTGCCCGATCAGGTTAAAGAAGATCGTCGGGGGCATTTAATGCGCCTCCAGCAAAAAATTTCCGAAGAAAAAAATGCTGCTTATGTAGGGAAAACACTCACTGTTTTACTTGAAGGACTAGCCACAGGCGATGATATGCCCGAAGAAATTCCTCTTAAGAGTGGGCAATTTATGAAAGCCCGCCATGCCGGCCAGGCCCCTGGTATTGACGGACAAGTTTTTATTGCATTAAATCCACAATCTCCTTTACACTCCCGCGTGGGACAATTTGTTCCCGTAACCATAACCGATTCTACGGCCTACGATTTATGGGGAAAGTAAGCGGTAGAATCACATCGTAAAGGACACTTCATGAAAAAAGTACTTCTAATGTTGGCTGTAGGTTTTATTGTTGCTGGTTATTCTACATTAGCTAAAGCCGATGGTTGCTATATTTGCAGCGGTGGCAGCTATGTAAAATATTCCGGAGATGATACTCAGGAAAAACGTAAAGCCGCTAAAGAATGTGGCTGCCAGGTTAGTGGCACACGTGGTGAATGTGATGCTGCAAATCTGACTATTTTGTGCAGTGTACAAAATGAAAAAGAAGAAACTATGAAAGTTGCGGTAGCAGAGAAAGAATAACCCCCCTCTATCTCCCCCCTTAACTTAAGGGGGGAGGACTTTCTTTCTCCTCCCCTTAAGTTAAGGGGAGGTTGGGAGGGGTTACTCTTACTCTCCCCCCGGCGGGTTACCTTGCTTAAGCTGATAATACTGCACAGCCTGGTTATGTTCTTCCAGCGTTTTTGAAAAATAATGGCTGCCGTCACCTTTTCCTACAAAATATAAAAAATCACTCTGAGCCGGACTTACTACAGCTTTAATGGATTCTAAGCCTGGTGAGCAAATAGGCCCAATAGGTAATCCCGGGCGTGTGTAGGTATTATAGGGGTGATCACGATCCAAGTCGGTACGGGTTAAATTGCCGTTAAAGTTGGGGATTCCATAAATAACGGTGGGGTCTGATTGCAGTGGCATGTTCATTTTAAAGCGGTTAAAAAACACAGAGGCAATGAGAGGGCGTTCGCTGGCTTTTCCTGTTTCTTTTTCTATTACAGAGGCCAGTGTGAGGAGAGCATGCTTGTCTAAATTCATCGCTTTGGCTTTTCCCACAATTTCATCCGATAAATTTTTTTGCATCAAATCCGTCATGCTTTTTAGCAAATCGGCTGATGTTGTTTCGCGTGCAATGTTGTAGGTGTCGGGGAAAATGTAGCCCTCTAAATTATTGATAGGGATATTCAGTTTTTTGATGAGATCCGTATTTTGTGTAAGGGCTAAAAAGTTTTCTTTGTTTTGCAAAACTTCACTTTTAGCAACTACGGCAGCAATATCTTTTAAGTTATAGCCTTCGGGAATAGTAAGCGGGTATTTTTTGGTAAGGCCTTTGGCCATTTTTTCAATAATTTGGTTTTGAGTAAAACCTTCTTCAAATTCGTATTCTCCATATTTCAGTTTACGATCTTGATGTGTAAGGCGGGCCATCACTTCAAAATGATAACGATGATAAATGATGTGGTTTTGTTCTAATTCTTGGGCGATTGACTTTAAAGAAGAGCCTTTTTGAAAATAAACAGTAATGGTTTGGGGATTTTTATAAGAATTTCCCTTTTGATAGATGTAAAAAACAAATCCAGATGCTAAAATGAGGGAAAAAAGACAAAAAAGGAGGAATTTTTTCATTTTGGGCTAGTTAGTGTCATCATTATAAATACGTTTCGAATCTAAATATCCTTGCAAAATATAACTGGCGGCTAGTTTATCGATCACTTTTTTACGCTTTTCGCGCGACATATCAGCTTCCAGTAACGTACGCTCCACGGCTGCACTTGATAAACGTTCGTCCCAATAAATAATTTCAACAAAAGTGTTTCTTTTGTTCAAGAATACTTCAAGTTGGCGTATAAATTCTTTTGTTTTAGCGACGCGCGGGCCTTCAGTGCCGTTCATGTTGAGCGGAAGGCCTGGAACCAAAATTTTTACATCGTATTCCGAAATAATTTCCAAAAGTCGTTTAAAGCTATCTTGAGGGCTTTTGATATAAATGGTTTCTAAAGCTTGAGCTGTAATTCCCAGGCCATCACTCACAGCAACGCCAACCGTTTTGTCACCAATGTCGAGTCCTAATGAACGTATCATAGTTATTTCTTGTCATTTATATAACTTAAATGTAAATACGGCACGCATTTTTCGAAAAAACTTTTAGCTTTTGTTAATAATTCTGTTAAGATGCACGCACTTTCATGGATCATCCTTACTTTCCCATATTGATTGTTCTTTTAGTTGGTATCGGATTTTCGGCACTCTTCTTAACGCTCTCGGCTGTTATTGGCCCTAAAAAAAGAAAAGCCTCGGCGGCAAAATTATCTTCTTACGAATGCGGATTAAATCCTATCGGCTCGGCACGTGAACAGCTTGATATTAAATTTTCTAATGTGGCCATGTTGTTTATTTTGTTCGACATAGAAACCGTTTTTATGTTCCCTTGGGCTATTTTATATAAAGATTCTATTAAAGGTGGCATGGGAACTTTTATGTTCGTTGAAATGGCTATCTTTGTGGTTATTTTAGTTGTTGGTTTGGCGTACATCTGGCGCAAAGGTGCGCTGGAATGGAAATAATTCGCTGATCGTGAATCGCTTATCGCAGTTCGCAAGAGTCTTTTTTTGCTCTTTCGATTAGCGATAGACGATTAGCGATAAACGATATGAGATTTTTTGAAGATAACGTGATTACAACCAAGCTGGAAGACTTGGTGAACTGGGGACGTAAATATGCCCTGTGGCCCATGCCCTATGGCACGGCATGTTGTGCCATTGAATTTATGGGTACGGTTGCCAGTATGCACGATATCTCGCGCTTTGGTGCCGAAGTGGTGCGCTTTTCTCCCCGTCAATCCGATTTACTTCTCGTAATGGGCACCATCAACTACAAACAGGCTCCAGTTTTAAAAAGAATTTACGAACAAATGTGTGACCCTAAATGGGTGATTGCTGTGGGTGCTTGTGCGGCCTCGGGCGGGTTTTACAATAATTATAGTGTGATGCAGGGAATTGATGAAATTATCCCGGTGGATGTGTATGTGCCGGGTTGTCCTCCCCGCCCTGAACAAATTATGAATGCGGTCATCAAAATTATGGATAAGATCGATCCGCGGAAGAGTTTAGATTAAAATTATGTCAGTCATTGATTTATTAAAAAAGAATTTTGCATCTTCTATTCTCGATTCAAACGAGAAGGGTGGATTTCCAACGGTGATTATTGCCAAAGAAAAAAGCCACGAGCTGCTTAAATTTTTGCGTGATAACAGTGAATACCCTTTTAATATGCTGCTCGATGTTTGTGGTGTTGATTACTTGGGTCAGTCAGTGCGTTTTGAAGTGGTTTATCACCTGTATTCTTTTGCTAAAAAAATGCGCATCCGTGTGCGTGTTAAAGTTCCCGAAAATGATCTTACTGTGAAATCGGCGATTGATATTTGGGAAGCAGCCGATTGGTTTGAACGCGAAGCGTATGACATGTTTGGAATTAAGTTTGATGGACATCCTAATTTAAAAAGGCTTCTCATGTGGGAAGCGTTTGAAGGACACCCGTTACGGAAAGATTATCCTTTAGAAAAACGCCAGGCTATTCCGGAGCCTGCTGATTTATTGTAGGGGCTTGCGTCGCCCCTCAAACCGGCAAAGCCGGATTTGAGCCTCCCCCCAACGCGACTTTGTCGCTGGTTGAAGAGGGATTGATTTAAAATGACACAGAACGCTTTACAAAATGTAGAACTTGAAACCCCCACAATGACCATCAACGTGGGGCCGTCGCACCCGGCTATGCACGGAGCTTTGCGCACGCAGATGATTTTAGACGGTGAAACCATTATTTCGGCTAAAAGCGAAATGGGTTATTTGCATCGTTGTTTTGAAAAGCATTCCGAACACTCTACCTACCAGCAAGTTATTCCCTATACCGATCGTCTCAATTACTGTTCGGCCCTCATGAACAATGTGGGTTATTGCAAAGCGGTGGAAGAGCTTTTAGGCATTACCATCCCTGACCGTTCTCAATTTATTCGTGTCATTATTTGCGAGCTCTCCCGCATTATGGATCACTTTGTGTGTGTGGGAACAAATCTGGTAGATTTAGGCGCGCTTACCAATTTTTGGTTTTTCTTCAACATGCGCGAAAAAATTTATAACATTATCGAAAAAATTTCGGGCGCTCGTCTGACCTATGCTTATACCCGTATTGGTGGTTTGGCGCGTGATATTTATCCCGGTTTTGAAAGTGATGTGAAGGCAGTTTTAAAAGAAGTAGCAGCCGGTATTAAAGATATACGTGGGCTTATTCAAAATAACCGTATTCTGGTTGAGCGCACGGTGGATGTGGGTGCGGTAACCCAGGAACAAGCCATTAAATGGGGTTTTACCGGCCCGGCTTTGCGTGCTACCGGCATCGAGCACGATTTACGTAAAACGGAACCCTATTATCATTACGATGAATTTGATTTTGATATTCCTGTAGCTGAAAACGGTGATACCTACGATCGTATCATGGTGCGTTTGGAAGAAGTGAATCAGTCATCCCGTATTATTTTACAAGCGGTTGATAAAATACCCGGTGGTCCCATTTTTACGGATGATCCACGCGTGGTGCTTCCTACCAAAGAAGAAGTGTATGGCAGCATTGAAGGTTTGATGAATCATTTTAAACTGATTATGCATGGTATTCAGCCTGCTGCCGGTGAAATTTACTCGGCCACCGAAGCGGCTAACGGTGAATTGGGATTTTATATTATTAGTAATGGTTCGATGAACCCTTATCGTATTAAAGTGCGTCCTCCGTGTTTTCCTCTGTTTAACGCATACGAAAAAATGATTGTTGGACAAATGGTGGCCGATGCGGTGGCGGTGATTGGTTCTATTAATGTGATTGTAGGAGAATTAGACCGCTAGGTCTTGTATAGCAAAAAGATGGCGATTGAATTTACAGCAGATAATAAAAAGAAATTTGACACGCTCTTAACGCGTTATCCTACCAAAAAAGCGGCTATTTTGCCCACCTTGTGGTTGGTGCAGGGGCAATATGGTTTTATTTCGGATGA